>JAIEQN010000239.1 GCA_019747685.1 Gemmataceae bacterium | reverse complement strand
GGGGGGGTCCCCCCCTTTTGCCCCGGGGCATGCGGGGGCCCCCCGCCCCCACCCGCCCGACCCGTTACTTCCCGACCGGGCCGAGCCGGCTCCCCTCCGGCTTGGTCTTCACCTCGCGTGCCGGCGGGAACCCGTTCAGGAGCCGCCACACCTCGTACCCGAGCCGGACCTCCTGGACGATCACCCACCCCTGGGCCCGGACCCCCTGGCGGAGGAACGCCTCGTCCGGCCAGGCCGCCCCCGGGGCCGGCTCGACCAGGATGCGGAACCGCCCCTGGCCGTCGGCCGTCGGGTCGACCAGGTAGACCCGGCCCTCGAACGTCCCGGCGGCCGCCTCCGGGTAGGCGGCGAACTGGACCGCCGCCCACCCCTCGAACTGGAGCAGCGCCCGGTCCCCGGGCCGGACGAGCGGCAGGTCGTTCCCGTCGATCAGGAGTTCGGCGACGATACCGGGGGTGTCGGGCGGGGTCAAGAGCGGGGCCAGGACGACCGCCCCCGGCCCGCCGGCCAGCGCCCCGGCCTCCCGGTCCCGCCCGGCCGCGAGCTGCTCGGGCGTCTTGATGTCCGGGACCAGCACGGCCAACTGCTGCCCCGGGTTGACCAACTGCCCGCCGGCCTCGGCGTTGGCCAGGACGCGGAAGACGGTCCCGTCGGCCGGGGCCGGGACGAACTGGTTCTTCTGCCGCTCGACCTCGCTCCGCATCGCCAGGTACTGCTGCTCGACCGCCCGGAGGTCGGCCTCCCGGGCGGCCAGGGCGGCCTTCTCGCTGTCGACCTGGGCGGCCGTCCGCTGGTCGACCGCCTGCACGTCGGCCTCGGCCGCCTCGGCCAGCTTGCCCAGGGCGGCGATCTGGGCGGCCACCACGTCCAGCCGCTTGCCCGCCACCTTCTGCTCCCGCTCGGCCTCCTCCAGGGCGTCCTTGGACTCGGCCGCCCCGGCCTTCGACCCGGTCTTGGCGTCCGCCTCGTACAGCCGCTTGGTCCGGTTGTACTTCTGATCGGCCCGGTCCCGGACGGCCTCGGCCTCCAGCCGCAGGGCCTGGGCCTGGGACACCTGGGCGACGGCCGACGCCGCCCGGGCCTTCGCCTGGCTCAGCACGAACGGCCGCTCGTCCTTCACGTTCTGGAGCCGGGACCGCTGGGCGTCGGCCATCTTCTGGGCCTCGGTCCGCCGCTGGTCGGCCAGCAGGAGCTGCTCCTCGAGTACCTCCAGCCGGCGGGGGTCGTTGTCCACCAGGTCGACCAGCCGGTCGCCCCGCTTGACCTTCGCCCCCTCGACGACGTGCCACTTCAGCACCCGCCCCTGGATCGGGGAGACGACCACCTGGGGCCGCTGGACCGGGTTGAAGGCGATCGCCCGGCCGGTCCCGTGGACCGTCTGGGTCCACGGGGCGATCCCCAGGACGGGGACGGCGCAGCCGACGAACAGGAGGACGCCCCAGGCGGCCCGGCGGGCCAGCCGCGGGGTGGCCGCCCGGCGGAGGGACAGGAACCCCGGGGCGTCGGCCGGGTGGCCGGCGAGCCGGGCGTGGCCGTTGGCGAGCGGGTGGGCCATGGTCGTGCCTCCGGGAGCCCCCGCGGGGGCGGGTCAGTGGGCCGGGTCGGCGTGCCCGGGCGGGTCGAGCCGGACCACCCGGTCGCACAGCCGGGCGGCCTCGTCCGAGTGGGTGATGACCAGGAGCGTCCACGGCGCGTCCTTCCCGAACAGGGCCGGCAGGACCGTCTCCCGGATGTCCGCGTCCATGTGGTCCAGGGCCTCGTCCAGGACCAGCAGCCGGGGCCGGCCGGCGATCGCCCGGGCGAGCATCAGCCGGTTCGCCTGGCCGAGCGACAGCGGGGCCCCGCCGGTCCACAGCCGGGTGGCCAGCCCGTCCGGCAGGTTCCGGATCGCCCCCAGGAGCCCGACCCGGCGGAGGGCGTCCCGGGCGTCGTCCATCGACACCTCGGCCCGGCCCATCCGGACGTTGTCCAGGACCGTCCCGTCGTACACCTCGATCCCCTTGACCACCGCGATCTGGTCCCGGACGGTGGCCAGGGCGACGGCCCGGAGGTCGGCCCCGTCGAACTCGACCCACCCGCCGGCCGGCCGGCGGAGCCCGAACAGGACGTCCACCAGGGTGCTCTTGCCGGCCCCGTTCGGCCCGGTCAGGGCGACCTTCTCGCCGGGGGCCAGCCGGAGCGACACCCCGGCCAGGGCCGCCCGGCCGACGTCGTCGTAGGCGAAGGTGACGTCGTGGACGACGACCCCGGCCGGGCCGTCCCGCCGCGGCCGGGGCTCCCCGCCCTCCCGCTCGAGCGGCAGGTCGAGCAGGTGGCCGAGCTTGTCGACGGCCGCCAGCAGGTCGAAGTAGGCCTCGAGCTGCTTGCCGAGCTTGGTGAAGGTGGCCACCACCAGGGTGACGACGATCTCGGCCGCGACCAGCTCGCCCAGGGTCAGCTTCCCCTGGATGTACAGCCACCCGCCGAGGGCCAGGAGGGCGACGTTGGCCACCGCCTGCAACAGCAGGGCGAACCCGATCTGCCGCATCAGCACCCGGAAGTGGGCGGCCCGGGCGGCCAGGTACTGCAGGGTCAGCTCGTCCGTCCGGTCCCGGGCCAGCCCCGGCCCGCCGGCCGACTTGAACGCCACCGGGTGGCGGGCCACCTCCTCCATCCACCCGGCCACCGCGTACTTCAGGATCGACTCCCGGACGGCGGTCCGCACCCCGCCCCGGCCGAGGACGGTGAACAAGAAGGCGAGGCTGGCCAGCAGGACCAGGTCGAACCCGAGCAGGTAGGTGTGGTAGAACCCGAGCAGGAGCAGCCCGATCAGCACCTGGAGGGCCAGCGTCACCCCGTCCAGCAGCAGGGTGGCGGCCGACTTCTGGACGGTCAGCACGTCGAAGAACCGGTTGACCAGCTCCGGCCCGTGCTGCCGGTCGAACGCCCGCAGGTCGACCCGGGGCAGCCGGTACGCCAGGTCGGCGGCGACCCGGACGAACACCCGCCGCTGGACGAACTCGACCACCACCGTCTGGAGGAACTGGAGGCACCCGGCCAGGAGCAGGGCGACGAACAGGGCCAGGCAGAGGACGACGAGCTGCTGGACCAGGGTGCCCAGGGCGATGGTGTTGACCACCGCCATCGCCACCACCGGGGTGGCCAGGGTGAATACCCCGACCCCGACGGCGAACAGGACGACCACCCACAGGTCGGCCAGGTCCGGGCGGAGCAGGCCCAGGAGCCGGCGGAACGGGGGCGGGCCGTGGTGGGGGTGGTCGTGTCCGTGTTCGTCGTGCCCGCCGTGGTCGGGCGGGTGGGGGTGCGGCCGTCCGTCGGCGTGCGGGTCCGGCCGGGCCGTCGCGGTCGCGGGTGCGGTCATGGTCGGCCTCGGGGTGGCTCACCCTATGGTAGTGGCGGCCGGCCGGCCGCTCCACCGCCCGCCGGGCCTATCAGGACCGACCGGCCGGTGGTAGGATGGGAGCGAAGGCCCGGAGGAACCCCATGTCGATCGACATCACCGACCCCCAGACCGCCGCGACCCTGGCCGCGACGACCACCCCGGCCGAGGTCCGCGGGCCGGACGGCCGGGTCCTCGGCCGGTTCGTCCCGATCAAGCCGCTCGCCCCCGGCGAGCCGCTCGTCCCGTGGGAGCCGGACATCACCCCGGAGGAGCTGCAGCGGCGGCTCGATGAGCCGGGCCTGACCATCGACGAGGTCCGCGCGCGGCTGGGGTGGGACAAATGACGTACCTCGTCACATGGACTACCGCCGCCCTCGCCCAGCTCGCCGCCATCGTCGCCCTCCACGGCGACCGCCGGGCGGTCGACCAGGCCGCCCAGTGGGTCGACTACACCCTCCGCCGCATCCCGTACGAGGTGGGCGAGTCCCGCCAGTCGGCCGATGTCCGGCTGTGGTATGGGGACGTGCTCGGGGTGTACTACCACGTCAACCCGGCCGCCCTGACGGTCCGGGTCGCGTCCGTCGCCCCGGCCCGGCGGCCGCGGGCCTGACCCCGGCCCGATCCTGTTCTACACTTCGGGCGACCGCCATGCCGGCTCAGGGGGCTGACGCCCCCCGCTCGGGGTTCGACCCCGCTCCGGGACGCCACGCCCAGGGTCCGCCCATGCCCGTCCGCATCGACGCCCAGGCCGAGCCGATCCCCGGGTACAAGCTCCTCGGCCGGCTCGGCAGCGGCGGGTTCGGGGAGGTCTGGAAGGCCGAGGCCCCCGGCGGCATCCACAAGGCCGTCAAGGTCATCTTCGGCGACCTCCGCAGCCACGACCGCGACCTCACCCGGTTCGCCGAGCAGGAACTCAAGGCCCTCAACCGGGTCAAGCAGGTCCGCCACCCGTACCTCCTGTCGCTCGACCGGATCGACGTCGTCGAGGGCCGGCTGCTCATCGTCATGGAGCTGGCCGACCGCAACCTCTGGGACCGGTTCAAGGAGTGCCGCGCGGCCGGCCAGCAGGGCATCCCGCGGGACGAATTGCTCGGGTACATGGCCGAGGTCGCCGAGGTCCTCGACCTGATGAACGACCGGCACAGCCTCCAGCACCTGGACATCAAGCCCCAGAACCTGTTCCTCCTGCACACCCACGTCAAGGTGGCCGACTTCGGCCAGGTCAAAGATTTGCAGGGGATGGTGGCCACCGTCACCGGCGGCATCACGCCGGTATATGCCGCCCCGGAAACCTTCGACGGGGTCGTCAGCCGGTTCTGCGACCAGTACAGCCTGGCCTGCGTGTATCAGGAGCTGCTGACCGGCCGGCGGCCGTTCGACGGCGGCAGCATGGCGCAGTTGCTGAACCAGCACCTGCAACTGCCGCCGGACTTGCAGCCGTCGCCCCGGGACGACCGGCCGGCGCTGCTCAAGGCCCTGGCCAAGGACCCGGCCGACCGGTGGCCGTGCGTGACGGCGTTCGTGCAGGCGCTCCGGGACGGGGGCGAGCGGCCGGCGGGTGAGTACTCAGTACTGAGTACTCGGTCCGGCGGCGGGGTCGTTCCTCGGTCTGGTGGCACAGGCCTCCCGGCCTGTGCGGGGGCAGCACAGGCCGGGAGGCCTGTGCCACCAGACCGAGGAACGGCCGGGGGCGATGTCCGGTCCGGTCCCGCCCCAGGGGGGCCGCCGGCCGGGTCCGCCTGCGTCCCGCTCCCCGCGCTGCGGGCACCGCAATCCCCCGCCGACACGCCGGCCCCGGCCCCGAGTGCGTTCTCCGACACCCTGCCGCCCGGGTCGTGGCCGATCCCCCGGTCCGAGTTCCGGACCCCGCCGTTCGCCGAGGAGATCGGCCCGGGGGTGGTCCGGCCGGCGGTGGTGGTCGGCCTCGGCGGGGTCGGGGCGGCGGTCGTCCGCCGGCTCCGGTTCGACCTGGCCGAGCGGTTCGGGCCGGCGGACTCGATCCCGGCCGTCCGGACGCTGGTGGTGGACACCGACCCGGACGCCCTGGCCGAGGCCGGGCGGGGCCGGCCGGCCGGCCGGCTGGCCGGGCTGCGGCCGGACGAGATCGTGGCCGCCCCGCTGAACCGGGCCGGGCACTACCTGAAGCCGCGGCTGAGCGGCGGCAGCCTGGTGGACGGCTGGTTCGACCCGCAGTTGCTCTACAAGCTGCCGCGGGTGCCGCGGACGCTCGGCCTGCGGGTGTTCGGCCGGCTGGCCTTCTGCGACCACGCCCGGGCGATCGGGGCCAAGCTCCGGGCCGAGCTGGCGGCCGCCGACCCGGCCGCGGTTCATACCACCGCCGAGCGGACCGGGCTGGAGCTGCGGACCACCAAGCCGCTGGTGTACGTCGTCGCCGGGCTGGGCGGCGGGACCGGCGGGGGGATGGTGCTGGACGCGGCCTACGCGGCGAAGGACCAGCTCCGGAAGCTGGGCCACGCCGACCCGGAGGTGGTCGGGGTGCTGGTCCTGCCGCCGGACGAGCCGGGTCCGGCCCTCGGGAACGCCTATGCGACCCTGACCGAGCTGAACCACTACTCCCGCACGGGGGCGGGGTTCGTGGCCCACCCGGACGGCCGGCCCGAGGCCGCCGAGGCCGGCCCGCCGTTCAGCCGGTGTGTGCTGCTCCCGGGCCCGGCGAGTCAGGAGCCGGGAGTCAGGAGTCAGGAGCCGGCGCGGCCGGCGGGCGACGGCTCCCGCCCGCCGGACCCCATCGCGGTTGCCGCCGAGCTGCTGCGGCTGGAGCTGTTCACCCCCATCGGCCGGGTCCGGGACGAGTGCGGGGCCGGAAGCAAGAAGCCGGTCGGTACTTCCAATCCGCAATCCGAAATCCGCATCCCGCAATTCTCCGCGGTCGGGCTGGGCGGGTTCGCCTGGCCGCGGGCGGCGGTCGTCGGGCGGGCGGCCGAACACCTGGCCGGGGCGGTGCTGACCCGGTGGCTGGCCCCGGACGTGGCCCGGATGCGGGAGGTCATCCCGGGGTGGGCGGCCGACCGGTGGCGGGACCTCGGGCTCGACCCGGACGCCGTCCTCGGCCGGCTGCGGGCGGCCGCCGACCGGGCCGCCGGTAGCCCGGTGGACGAGCAGGTCGAATTGGCCGCCCGGCCGCTGGCCCCCCGCGGGT
>JAIEQN010000627.1 GCA_019747685.1 Gemmataceae bacterium | reverse complement strand
GGGGCCGCGGCGGCCGCCGCGGCTTCGGAGAGGCCGGCCCGGCGGCCGGCCTCGAACGCGGCCGCCAGCTCCTGCTGCCGGAGGTATTCCGGCCCGTCCGGCGGCAGCTTGGAGTAGTCAATGAACTCGACCGTCCCGATCGACGGGTCGAACGGGAGTCCGTTGACCAGCTCGGTCGTCCCGCCGTGGATGTAAGTGACCGGCCCGCGGAGTCGGAACGGCTTCCGCTTCCCGCTCATGGCGCCCTCACGACTTGGAAGTTGTCGGTCCCAAGGACCCGCCACCGCCGGCGGCCGTCCCACCCCCGACCGGCCCGCCGCACGACCCGGACGGTCTATGTTTCCGGCCCGGGGACGGTGACGCCGACCAGCTTCAACCCCTTATCGTACACCACGTCGGCCGGCGCGGTGAGGACCGGGAGGGTAAACCGCTGCCGGTAGATCACCCGCCGCCCGCCCGCATCCGGTCGGGGCGACGAGATGACCACCCAGACCCGGCCGCTGATCCGCCGTCGGGCCGCGAACCGGACGAACAGCTCGAACGGGGGCAGCAGCTTCGGGAACTCGGTGTCCGCCGGGACGGTCCGGAAGTAGTTCACCCCGAGCAGGTCGGAAGTCGGGGGCGACCCGTGCTGCCGGGTCGTCGAGTTGACGAGGCAGTGGAGGACGTGGAGGCGGGCCATGGGCGGTGCCCTCCCGGCCGGCTACTTGCCGTCGCCCTCGTCCATCGCCACCACCTCCCGGCCCTGGTACGACCCGCAGTTCGGGCACAGCCGGTGCGGCATCACCGGCTCGTTGCACTTCGGGCAGTACTGGACCTGCACCGGGGTGACGTGGTGGTGGCTGCGGCGGTGCCCCTTCTTGGACTTCGAGGTGCGTCGCTTGGGAACGGCCATGACGGTTCTCGCGGCTCTGCCCGGTTCGCGGGGTAAGGGGCTATGCTAGGACGGCGGGGAGATCGCGGCAACCGAACCGGCCGGGGGGCGGACGATGGACCAGTTGTGGGCACCCTGGCGGCTGGCCTACGTCGCCGCCCCGAAAGCGGAGCCGAAGCCGCCGGCCGACGACTGCTTCATTTGCCGCGGCGTCGCCTCGTCCGACGATCGGGCGAACCTCCTCGTGTATCGCACCGAGTTGTCGGTCGTGGTGCTCAACCGGTTCCCGTACAACAACGGGCATCTGCTGGTCGCCCCGAAGGCCCACCGGGGCCGGCCCGACGGGCTGTCCGAGGCCGAACTGCTCGACCTGCAACTCGTCCTGCGGCAGATGATCGGCGTGCTGGAGCGGCGGATGACCCCGGACGGGTTCAACGTCGGGCTGAACCTCGGGGCGGCGGCCGGGGCCGGGCTGCCCGGCCACCTCCACTGGCACGTCGTCCCCCGGTGGAACGGGGACACCAACTTCATGCCGGTGTTCACCGACACGAAGGTCATGGCCCAGAGCCTCGACGCCCTGTGGGAGTTGCTGACGGCGGAGTTGCGATCGGGGTAGGCGACCAGGGGCTCGCGCCCCTGGCTACGTTCCGTCGTCCCTCCGGGACTTCGGATTCCGAGCCGCGGAGCGGCGACTGATGGTAGCCAGGGGCGCGAGCCCCTGGTCCGCTGGTGTGCCCCATGCCCGACGACCCGCCGCCGAGCGCCGCCGATTGGTCGCAGCACGAGGACTGCTGGCTGGCCCCGTACGCCATGCGGGCGAGCCTGTCGGCCGGCCGGCGGCACCCCGAACCCGACCACCCGTTCCGCACCCTCTACCAGCGGGACCGCGAGCGGATCGTCCACTGCACCGCCTTCCGCCGGCTGACCGGCAAGACGCAGGTGCTGGTCGCCTCGGTCAACGATCACCACCGCACCCGGCTGACCCACACCCTCGAAGTCACGCAAGTCGCGCGGACGGCGGCCCGCCGGCTCCGGCTGAACGAGGACCTGACCGAGGCCATCGCCCTGGCCCACGACATCGGCCACCCGCCGTTCGGCCACGCCGGCGAGGACGCTCTGGACGCTTGTTTGAAGGCTCACGGCGGGTTCGACCACAACCTGTTCGGGCTGCGGCGGGTGGACGTGCTCGAAGAGCGTTACCCCGACTTCCCGGGGCTGAACCTGTCGGCCGAGGTGCGGGAGGCGTTCGTCGCCCACGCCGGCCGGCCGGACGCCCCCGAGGCGGCCGAGTTCGCCGGCCGGGGCCGGCCGCTGCTCGAAGCGCAAGTCGTGGACGAGGTGGACAGCCTGGCCTACGACGCCCACGACACCGACGACGCCCTGGGGCTGGGGTTCATCACCCTCGAAGAACTCAACGGCGTCGAGCTGTGGGCCGAGACGGCCGGGCGGGTCGGCCGGCACACCCCGGGACTTTCCGGACACCCGTTCCGCACGGCCGTGGTCCGGGAACTGCTCGCCTGGCAGGTGACGGACCTGCTGGAGGAGACGGCCCGGCGGCTGGCCGACGCCCGGGTCCGGTCGGTCGCGGATGTCCGGGCGGCGAACGAACCGCTGGTCGGGTTCTCCCCGGAGGTGCGGCGGCTGAAGGCCGGGATGGAGCAGTTCCTCCGGGAGCGGGTCTACCGGCACCACCGGGTGCTGCGGATGACGGCCAACGGGACCCGCATCCTCCAGGCCCTGTTCGCCGAGTACGTCCGGGCGCCGGAACTGCTGCCGGAGAAGCACCTCCGCCGGTGGGCCGGGGCCGACGCCGTGATCGGCCCGCCGCCCGCCGGGTGGGTGACGGCCAACCGCCAGCCGGTCCCGGTGTTGGGGCAGGTCGTCGGGGATTACCTGGCCGGGATGACCGACCGGTTCGCCCAGGCCGAGTACCGCCGGCTGTTTCTCCCGTCCGCCGAGATGTAGAATCAGGTCAACCACCCGCCCCGCCACCCACCCCCGGCCCCGTCATGCTCCTCTGGCTGCTCCGCGCCGCCTACGTCGCCCTACTGGTCGGGGTGTCCGCGTTCGCCGCGGACGTGTTCGCCCAGAAGGGGGACGAGGTCCGGGCGATCGTCATCCCGGTCGTGATGCTCCTGTTCGGGGGGGTAGTGCTGCTGACCGACATGCGGGAGAAGCCGAAGCAGATCGCCACCATCTCGGCCGTCTACCTCGGGCTGCTCCTGGGCCTGCTGCTCGGGTGGCTGTTCTCGATGGCCGCCGAGCCGCTCCTGGAGGCGGCGTTCGGGGACGGGCACCGGATGATCCGGGTGTTCCGGGTGCTGATTACCGTGGTCAGTTGCTATGTGACGATCTCGACGCTCTTGCAGACCAAGGACGAGTTCCGGTTCATCATCCCGTATGTCGAATTTTCCAAGCAGGTCAAGGGCGGCCGGCCGCTCGTCCTGGACACCAGCGTGATCATCGACGGCCGGGTCGCCGACGTGTGCGATACTCGATTGCTCGACGCCAAGCTGGTCGTCCCCCGGTTCGTCCTCCAGGAGCTCCAGGCCATCGCCGACAGCTCGGACCGGCTGAAGCGGAACCGCGGGCGGCGGGGGCTGGACGTGCTCAAGCGGCTCCAGGGGAACCCGAAGCTGGACGTCCAGCTGCACGACGGGAACATCCCGGAGCTGCGGACCGGGGAGCGGATCCGGGTGGACGAGCGGCTGGTGATCCTGGCCAAGGCCCTCGGCGGGCGGGTGGTGACCAACGACTTCAACCTGAACAAGGTGGCCCAGCTCCAGGGGGTCGAGGTCATCAACCTGAACGAGGTGGCCAACGCCCTGAAGACCGTGGCCCTGCCGGGCGAGGTCCTGCCGGTCCGGCTGGTCAAGCCGGGGGACCAGATCGGCCAGGGGGTCGGCTACCTGGAGGACGGGACGATGGTGGTGGTCGAGCAGGGCCGGAACCTGATCGGCCAGGGGGTGTCGATCGTGGTCACCAGCGTCCTCCAGACGCCGGCCGGGCGGATGATCTTCGGCCGCCCGGACCAGCGGCTCTCCGGCACCCACACCCCGGTCCCCGGCGGGGCCGGCGGCCAGTCCGGGACCGGGTTCCACGCCCCGCCCGGGGACGCCCACCGGGGGCCGGACGCCAGCCGGGGGTAGGGGCAGCACAGGCCGGGAGGCCTGTGCCACCAGTGGAGAAAACACAGGCCGGGAGGCCTGTGCCACCAAGGTTGGTTCTGGTGGCACAGGCCTCCCGGCCTGTGTGGTAAGTGGAGTACCCCATGTGCCGCACCCTGCTGCTCGCCCTGCCGCTCCTCGCCGTCGGCCTCCCGGGCACCGCCGCCGACCCGGTGGCGGACAAGGAGAAGAAGGAGAAGGGAAGCTCGGGCGACCTGCCGCCGGCGGCCGGGGCGACCTCGGACGTGGAGTCGGTCGAGCGGGCCCTGGCCGCCCGCAAGGAGTACGAGGCCAGCCTGCGGAAGCTCCGCGAGCACTACGAGAAGGTGGGCGACAAGCAGCGGCTGAAGTGGGCGGAAGACGAACTCATGGGCTTCCACATGATGTTCAAGCCGTCCTACAACCTGGACGTGCAGGACGTGCCCCCGCCGGGGCTGGAGGCCAAGGTCAACGTCCGGGAGGCCAACGACCTGTTCAAGGCGGCGATGGGGTACAAGGACAAGGGGC
Source organism: Gemmataceae bacterium (assembly GCA_019747685.1). Taxonomy (GTDB): domain Bacteria; phylum Planctomycetota; class Planctomycetia; order Gemmatales; family Gemmataceae; genus Urbifossiella. Next base: position 1,989 of record JAIEQN010000627.1, on the reverse strand, counting down.
TGGGCGGCGACTACACCCTGAACCAGCGGCGGGCCGAAATCCTCCTCCGGGAGGTGCTGGAGAAGTACCCGAACTCGGACAAGATCGCCGACGTGGCGTACCAACTGGCCGACCTGTACGAGGGCCGGGCGTACAAGCAGTACGACCGGGCCGCCCGGTACTACGAGCGGTCGTTCCAGTGGATGAAGGGGAGCCGGACGGACGCCCGGCTCAAGGCCGCCGTGCTGTACGACCGGCAGCTCAACGAGCGGACGAAGGCGATCGAGCTGTACCGGGGGGTGGTCGAGCACGACACCGACCCGGACCGGATCAAGACGGCCGAGAAGCGGCTGGCCGAACTCACCGGCGGGAAGAAGTAGGGGTAGGGCCGGAGGGAAAGGCGGGCACGCGGATGCACGCGGACTAGACCCAAATCAGGGTTTCGATCGGCGTGCATCCGCGCTGAAATCCGCGTCATCCGCGTGCCATGTCTTTATGTTTTCCTAAACGATCCTCATGAACCTCCGCGGCATCATCCCGCCGGCCGTCACCCCCATGACGGCGGACCACGAGCTGGACCTGACCGGCCTCCGCCGGCACATCGACCACCTCCTCGCCCACCGGGTCCACGGCATCTTCGTGCTGGGGACGACCGGCGAGTTCTACGCGGTGGACGAGGCGGAGAAGCAGGCCGTGGTGGCGGCCGCGGTGGAACACTGCCGGGGGCGGGCGCCGGTGTTCGCCGGGACCGGGGCCGAGACCACCCGCGAGGTCGTCCGGCTGACGAAGATGGCCGAACGGGAGGGGGCGTCCGGGGTGTCGGTCATCACCCCGTACTTCCTCAAGCCGACCCAAGCCGAGCTGGTCGACCACTTCCGCCGGGTGGCCGAGTCCACGTCGCTTTCGGTCGTGCTGTACAACAACCCCGGCCCGTGCGGGCTGAGCATCGAACCCGACACGGCGGCGAAGCTGGCCGGGCTGCCGAACGTCGTCGGCATCAAGGACTCGTCCGGCGACCTCCAGAACACCATCGAGATCATCCGCGGCACGCCGCGGGACCGGTTCGCGGTGCTGGTCGGCCGGGACACCCTGATCCTGGCCGGGTTGCAGGCCGGGGCGGCGGGGGCGATCCCGGCGTCGTGCAACATCGCCCCGGCCTTGTGCGTCGGCATCTACGAGTCGTTCGCGGCCGGCGACCTCGCCGCGGCGAGGGACTTCCAGGCCCGGCTGCACCCGGTCCGGACGGCCCTGCACCTGGGGACGGGAAACGGGGCGGTGAAGGAGGCGATGGCCCTCCTCGGCCGGCCGGCCGGCCCGAACCGGCTGCCGATCGGCCCGCTGTCCGACGAGAAGCGCGCGAAACTCCGTCAGGTCCTCGCCGGGGCCGGCCTCCTCCCCGGCGGGCAACCGCCCGATCGGTTCGCGGTTGACACAGCCGGGCCGTCAAGCTAATCTGCTTCAACTCTCCACGGCGCACACCGTTCCGCCACCCGAGGGGCCTCCGCCCCCCGGACCGATCGCCCCGCGCGGTGAGGACCGCCCGTGACCGCCTGCCCCTGCCAGTTCTGCTCGGCCCCGCTCGCCCCGGCCCAGGAGCTGCGGTTCCTGGTCGAGTCCGACGCCGGCACCGACCCGGCCTACCTGGCCCGCATCCGCCGCCTCCCGGCCGCCGCCGACGGTAAGCCGCTGCGGGTGTGCGACGCCTGCCAGCGGGCGCTGGAGCGGCACCCGCTCTGGTTCCGGCTGGCGGCCGAGCGGGCCGCCGCCCGCCGGCAGGTCCGCACCGCCATGCTGACCGCCGCCGGGCTGCTGTCGGCCGGCTGGTTCCTCGGGCTGGTCCTCGGCGAGTCGCGGGTGTGAGGGCTTTCGGCGAGCGGGGGCCGTCAGGCCCCTGTTCCTTCTGCGGAAACCGGGGCCTGACGGCCCCCGCTCGCCGGGAAAAGCAGAACGAGCGGGGCATCGCCCCGCTCGTCGTATTTCCCGCATCGGTTGGGATCGTCTTGGTTCACC
>JAIEQN010001027.1 GCA_019747685.1 Gemmataceae bacterium | reverse complement strand
GAATAACCGTTGCCAGTGGCACCTCCCCGAAGTAAGATCGGGCGAATGTCGAGCGTTAGCCAGGTCGGCGGCGAGCACCCCCAAGGCCCGGACCATCACCGGTTCGGCGGCGGGGGGTGCCTGACCGTCCGCCGATCGGCCGAACGTGACCGCGGAGGATGGTCCCCCTCACCTCGCGTGCCCGCTCGCCGGGCACGCATTCCAACCGGAGGCTCGTTGATGCTTCGCCCCATCGTCGTGGTCTGGGCGTGCCTCGTTCCCGCCGCCGCCGGCGCGCAGGAGAAGCAGCCGGTGATCGGGGAGGCGGTTCTGCGGAAGGCCGTGACCAAAGCGCTCCCCGTCATCCAGAAGTCCCAACAGGTCTTCTACCAGAAGGAGTCGTGCGTCTCCTGCCACCACCACCTCCTGCCCGCGCTGCTGTTGCCGATGGCCCGCGACCGGGGCATCGACTTCGACGGCGGCCTCGCGGGGGAGGCCGCGGGGAGTACGTTCTCCGACCTGAAGGACCTCGACGCCGCCGTCCAGGGGTACAACTTCATCGACGAGATCGCCGACGCCTGGGAGCTGGTGGCGGCGCACGCGGCGGGCGTCCCGCCCAGCCCGGCCACCTCCGCGAAGGCCCAGTTCCTGGCCTCGGCGCAACGCCCCGACGGCAGTTGGCTGACGATCGATATGCGGCCCCCGCAAGGGTACAGCCGCATCTCCACGACGGCGGTGTGCGCCCGCGCCGTCGGCCTGTACCTCCCCGACGGGCACCAGGCGGAGAAGGACGCGCGGCTGCGGCTGGCCCGCGAGTGGCTCCTGAAGGCCCGGCCGTTCGGAACCGAGGAACAGACGTTCCGGCTCCTCGGGCTGCTCTGGACCGGGGCCGACGAGGCCGCCCGGGCGGACGCCGCCAGGCAACTGCTCGCCGGGCAGCGGCCGGACGGCGGCTGGTCCCAGTTGCCGCACCTGGCGAGCGACGCCTACTCGACCGGCGAGGCCCTGTCCGCGCTGCACGACGCGGCCGGCCTGGCGACCGGCGACCCGGCCAACCAGCGCGGGCTGCGGTTCCTGCTAGGCGGCCAGAAGGACGACGGCTCGTGGCGGGTCGAGTCGCGGCTCCACCCGCCCGCCCCGGTCAGCCCGCCGTACTTCAACGCCGGGTTCCCGCACGGCCGCAACCACCAGTACGTCTCGATCATGGGGTCCGAGTGGGCCGCCATGGCCTTGCTCCGCGCGGTGCCGCCCGCGGCCGGCCCGCGGCCGAAGCCGACGGCCCCGCCGGACTTCGCCCCCGCCGAGAAGGACGGGTGGATCCGGGTGGCGCTGGACGGCTCGGCCGATGACCTCCGGAAGGCCTTGGACGGCGGGATGAAGCCGAACGCGAAGACCAACAAGGGCACCACGGCGCTGATGCTCGCGGCCCGCGACCCGGCCAAAGTGAAACTGCTGCTCGAGCGCGGCGCGGACGTCAACGCCCGGGCCGAGTCGGGGCTCACCGCGCTGGTGGTCGCGTCGCGGCACCACGGCAACGCGGAGGTCGTCCGCCTGCTGCTGGGGCGCGGGGCGAAGGTGAACGCCGGGGCGGGCGTGAAGGTGACCAACTCCGCCTCCGCGGTCTTCTTCGCCGCGACCAACGGCGACCGGGAGATGGTCCGGTTGCTGCTGGACGCAGGCGCCCGCGTCGACGAGGCGATGCGCCCGCTGGGGCTGTTCTGGACCAACCCCCTGCTCAGCGCGACGGTGCGCCGCGACACGGCGATGGTCGAGTACCTGCTGGAGAGGGGCGCGGACCCGAACCTGGGGGACGACGACAAGGTCACGCCGGTGGGCTGGGCCGCGCTCGGCAACCACGCGGCCGCGGTCAAGGCGCTCGTCGCGAAGGGGGCCAGGGTCGACCACGTGGACGCGAAGGGGATGACGCCGCTCCTGTACGCGGCGTCCATCGACTACGGCGACACGGCGACGGTGCAGGCGCTGCTCGCCGCCGGGGCGGATCGGGACGCGAAGGACGAGAGAGGCCGCACGGCCCGGGAGTTGGCGGAGGCCTACGGGCACACGTCCATCGCCAAGGTGCTGGGCGGGAAAGTACCCGACCGCTGACCGGGTTCCACGCCGAACCAGCCGCCGCACCGGACGGCCGCCGTCCGGTGCGTTCGGTGGTTCGCGGGCGAAGTCCGCTCGACCGCCTCGCGACGCCGCCCCCTTGTCCCGCCGCGTTGCTCGCCTACACCAACACGCACTCGACGGGTCCCCGCCTCGCTCGCCACCTCGGCGGGCGGCGGGGCATGAAAGGGAAGCCGGTGCGAGTCCGGCGCGGGGCCGCCGCTGTGATCGGCGAGGCCCGGTTCATCCGCCACTGCGGGGCCACCGCGGGAAGCCGGTCGGTCGGGCTGGACGGGCCGCCGGCCGTTGACTGTTATGCCGCCGGCTGCGAGGATAACTCCACAGCGGGCCGGGGGCGGGCATGGACTTCGAGTGGGACGAGGACAAGGCCCGCGCCAACGAAGCCAAGCACGGCGTCTCGTTCGCCGAGGCCTCGTCGGTCTTCGCCGACCCGCTGGCGATCACCTTCGACGACCCGGTGCATTCGGACGACGAGGACCGGTTCCTGACCATCGGCCTGTCGGCGGCGGGCCGGGTGCTGATCGTGTCGCACACCGACCGCGGGGACGCCACCCGGGTCGTCAGCGCGCGGGCGGCCAGCCGCGGCGAGCGGAAGGGATACGAGGATGGCGACTACCCCCGAGCCTAACGACGACCTGCTGCCGGAGTACGACCTGTCGCAGCTGCGCGGGGGCGTCCGGGGCAAGTACCACGCCCGGTACCACGCCCGCCCCCCGCGGGTGGTCCGGCTGGACCCGGACGTTGCGGTCGCGTTCCCCACCGAGGCGGCGGTTAACGCGGCCCTGCGGCTGCTGGCCGAGGTCGCCCGCCGTCAGACCGCCTAGCGAGGCAGGCCGAACCAGCCGCTGCAGCGGACCGGGCCTTCGGCCCGGCAGGTGAGCGGGGTCGTTCGGCCGGCGAAGTCCGACGATCCCTTGCCCAGCCATTTCTCTCGCCGTACATCAAGCGCACTCGACGGGTCCCCGCCTCGCTCGCCGTCGGCGGGCGGCGGGGCTCAAAAGGGAAGCCGGTGGAAGTCCGGCGCGGGGCCGCCGCTGTGATCGGCGAGGCCCGGTTCATCCGCCACTGCGGGGCCACCGCGGGAAGCCGGTCGGTCGGGCTGGACGGGCCGCCGGCCGTCGCGGACAATGTCACGATGAACACCGCCACGGTCCCGTCAGTGGCCCTCGCCTCCCGGTTCCATACGCTGGCCGGCGAGTGGCGGGCGGCTACCCGGTTCCTGGCCGGCCCGTCGGCCGCGACCGAACACCCGGCGTACCGGGCCGTCGTCGCCCTCGGGCCGGATGTCGTCCCGCTCATCCTGGCCGAGCTGGCCGTCGCCCCCGAGCCGTGGTTCGCCGCCCTCCGGGAGCTGACCGGGGCCGACCCGGTGCCGCCGGCCGACCGCGGCCGGCCGCGGGCCGCAGCCGAGCACTGGCTCGCCTGGGGTCGCGGCCGCGGGTTGGCGTGAGTCATGCTGCCCCCGGTCCTCCTCGCCGCCTTCCCGGACCTGGACGCCGACGGCGGGACCGTTACCCACCCGCCGGACCCGGATTACAACTGCGTGGCGTGGGCCGCCGGGGTGACCGACGCCGTCTGGTGGCCGGCCGACGCCGACGCGGAGTGGTCGCCCGGGGTGCCGGACGAGCTGACGGTGGCGGCGGTGACGGCCGCACTCGCCGCCGTTGGTTACGCCCCCTGCGCCGACGGCGGGTACGAGCCGGGGTTCGAGAAGGCGGCCGTGTATGCCCGGGGCGGGGTGCCGACGCACGTCGCCCGGCAGTTACCGGGCGGCCGGTGGTCGAGCAAGCTGGGGCGGGATTGCACGGTCAGCCACGCGACGCCGGGTGGGGTGGAGGGGGCGGTGTACGGCTCGGTGGTCGCGTACCTGCGGCGGCCGACCCCGTAACGGGTGGCCGCCCGGCCATCAGCCGGCACCGGCACCTTGCCCCGCCCCGTTCTCCCTGTACATCACCCCCACTCGACGGGTCCCCGCCTCGCTCGCCGTCGGCGGGCGGCGGGGCTCAAAAGGGAAGCCGGTGGAAGTCCGGCGCGGGGCCGCCGCTGTGATCGGCGAGACCCTCGGCCCATCAGCCACTGCGGGCAGCCGCGGGAAGGCGGGCCGGGTCGTTCGAGCCGAGAGCCAGAAGACCTGCCCGTCGAGCCACCAGCCGTGATGCCCCGGCACCGGGCGTTCGCGGGCACGGGTTCGTCCGGCCACGTCGCGCCACCCCGTCCCACGCACACCCCCGTTGTCGTCGGCACCGGCCACTGCCCGACCCGGCAGGAGGTTCCCGTGCCCGTCTCGTCGTACCGGGGGGCTGACGCCCCCCGGTCGCCAAGTCCCAACATCAGGGGGCTGACGCCCCCCGCTCGCCAGGACCAGGAAACAGGGGGCTCACGCCCCCCGCTCGCCAAGACCGGGAAGCGCGGGAAGCTCACGCCCCCCGCTCGCCGAGCCGATCAGGGGGCTCGCGCCCCCCGCTCGCCAAGACCCGCGTTCACGCTCATCGAGCTGCTGGTCGTGATCGCCATCATCGCGGTGCTGATCGGGCTCCTCCTCCCGGCCGTCCAGAAGGTCCGCGACGCGGCCGCCCGCATCCAGTGCGCCAACAACCTCAAGCAACTCGTCCTGGCCCTGCATAACTACGAGTCGGCCGTCCAGAAGATTCCCCCGGCGACCGTCTACACGGCCGCGTCGTGGTCCCCGCCGTACCCCACCCAGCACTGGTTCGGGCTGGCCACCACCGACTCGGCCACCTGGACCACCACGGTCGACCCCCGGGGCGGGATCATCAGCCCGTACTACGAGGCGAATACGAAGGTACTACACTGCCCGGTCCTGCTCACCCCGCCGGTGACGCTGGCCTACGGCGGGGTCACCGGCGGGTACGCCTACAACGCCGACCTGGCCGACAAGCGGCTGGTCGTCATCCCGGCCACCTCCCGGACCCTGGCCTTCGCCGACGCCGCCTACCTGACCTCGGGGGCCGCCCTGCAGGAGAGTACCGCCCTCCGCGGGCCGGCGAGCAAGCCCGGCCAGTACCAGGTGGCCGACCAGCCGTGGGGCTTCTACGGGTTCAACTTCGGCCACTTCCGCCACACCGGCGGCATCGCCCAGGCCGCCTACCTGGACGGCCACGTCGAGTCGGTCGCCTTCGCCGACACCGTCCCCGATCCGGCGTTCGTCTCGGCCGCGTTCGTCGCCGCCCGGAGGGAGAACCGGCTCGGGTTCGTGTCGGCCGACAACCGGGTCTATACCGGGGAATAGCCGGCCGGCGCTAACATCCCCGGCACAGGCGTTAAGCTCGTTGACACCGGCCGCGGCCGGGTGGTACGCTGAACCCACCGGCCGCCCGGGCCGCCTGACGGACCGCCCGGCCCAGGCACGCTGGGGCGGGATGTCCGCCCGGTGGTCGCGGACCCATCAGGAGCCCGTTCATGTCACCGGAACCGACTGAACCGACCGACCCGCTCCCGGGCTTCGTCGTCGAACCGGTCCCGCCCGAACTGCTAGCCTGGGCCCGGCGGACGTTCAACGAAGAAGAGTTCTGGGCCGGCGTCCGGGAAATCGAGGAGACCGGCAGCGTGCCGTTCGAGACGATCATCGCCGAGGTCGAAGCCATCGTGCGCCAGCCATGACCGCGGGCGGGCCCCAACCCTACGAGGTCAGCCAGTCCGGGCGGGTGTCCGACCGGCTGCGGGAACTCGCGGCCGAGGCCCGTGCCCGCGGCGACGGGCCGGCGTTCGTCGCCGCGGTCCGGGAGTTCTTCCGGCGGTTGCGAATCTACCCGCAGTTCGGTGACCCGCTGGCCGACCTGAAGCAGGAGCGGGGGCAGCTCCGGATCGGGGTCGTGTCGCCGTTGGTCATGCGGTACGGGGTTCTGGAGGACCGGCGGCGGGTGTTCGTGTCCGTCCTGCCGGTCCTCATGCCGAAGTCAACCCACCCGGGGTAAGGCCACCCGCCCTCCCGGCGCCAACATTTCCCCGGCACAGGCGTTAAGCTCGTTGACACCGGCCGCGGCCGGGTGGTACGCTGAATCCACCGGCCGCCCGGGCCGCTCTAACCGCCCAGCCGCCCCGGCCGGCGCTCACCTCACCGCCCCGCGCCAACGAGGGTCTTCCCACCCCCGTTGAAGTGACGTACTCTTGTTCCCAGGCCGTCCGCCGGCACCCCGGCGCTCCCGGAGAAGACCGACCATGCCACCCCCCACCGGCGTCTGGGGCATCGACATCGGCCAGTGCGCCCTCAAGGCCCTGCGGCTGGAGCTGGTCGACGGCAAGCCGACCGCCACCGCCTTCGACTACGTCGAGCACCCGAAGATCCTCTCCCAGCCGGACGCCGACCCGGACGTGCTGATCCGCGAGGCCCTCGAGAAGTTCCTCTCCCGCAACCAGATCGGGTACGACGAGGT
>JAIEQN010000736.1 GCA_019747685.1 Gemmataceae bacterium | reverse complement strand
GCGGCCGCCGACGCCTCCACCGACGCCCCCGGCCGGCCCGGCCGCGGCCGACCGACGCCGAAGGTCGATCCGGCGACGCCGGCCACGACTCCGGGGGTTAACACCCCCGGCTCGCCGAATCCCCCCGGTCGGCCCGGTGGCGGTGGTGGTCGTGGCGGGGCCGGCGGCGAACGTCCCGCCCCGTTCAGCGGGGACGCCCTCCGGGCCCTCGTCCCCTGGCTCGACGCCGTCGAGTCGGGCTACACCGAGGTCGAGGCCGACCGGTTCCCGACGCTGAAGACCGGCGGGAACGTCCTGATCCGCGGGGCCACCGTCCTCACCGTCTCCGGCAAGACCCTGCCGAAGGCCGACATCCTGGTCAAGGGCGGCAAGATCGCCGCCGTCGGCCCGAATCTGGAGGCACCGGCCGACTTCAAGGTGATCGACGCGACCGGCCTGTTCGTCATGCCCGGGATCATCGACACCCACTCCCATTTCGCCGTCTCCGGCGGGGTGAACGAGGGCTCCCTCTCCGTCGTCCCGGAGGTCCGGGTGCGGGACGTGATCGACTCGGAGGACGTGCAGATTTACCGGGCCGCCGCCGGGGGCGTGACCGCCGCCCGGCTCCTGCACGGCAGCGCCGACGTGATCGGCGGGCAGGACGCGGTCATCAAGACGAAGTGGGGTCGGCCGGCCAAGGAGCTGCTCGTCGACGGCCCGCGGGGCGTCAAGTTCGCCCTCGGGGAGAACGTCAAGCGGACCGACGGCCGGTTCCCGAACAGCCGGCTGGGGGTCGAGGCGGTACTCGTCCGGGCGTTCACCGAGGCCCAGACCTACAAGAAGCGGTGGGCCGAGTACGAGGCCAGCAAGAAGACCGACAACCCCTTGCCCGAACCCCGCCGCGACCTTCGCCTGGAGGCCCTGGCAGACGTGCTGGCCGGCGACCTGCGGGTTCACTCGCACTGCTACCGGGCCGACGAGATCGTCATGCTCCTGCGGGTGGCCGACCGGTTCGGGGTCAAGGTCCGGTCGCTGCAACACGTCCTGGAGGGCTACAAGGTCGCCCCGGAGATCGCCGCCCACGGGGCCAGCGTCAGCCTGTTCAGCGACTGGTGGGCGTACAAGATCGAGGCGTTCGACGCCATCCCGTATGCGGCCCGGCTGTGCCGGGACGCCGGGGTCATGGTCTGCCTCAAGTCCGACGACAACGAGCTGATGCGGCACCTGAACCAGGAGGCCGCCAAGCTGGTCAAGTACTGCGCCTTCACCCCGGACGAGGCCCTGGCGGCGATCACCCTGAACCCGGCCAAGCAGCTCGGGCTGGACACCCGGATGGGCAGCATCGAGGTGGGCAAGGACGCCGACCTGGCGATCTTCACCGGCCACCCGCTCAACTCGTACAGCCGGTGCGAACTCACCCTGGTGGACGGCGAGGTCTACTTCCAGCGGGCCGAGGAGCTGAAGCCGACGGCGGCCGCGAAGGCCGACCCGGCCGCCCAGCCGAACCCGTTCCCGGCCGTCCCCGAGCGGCCGAAGGGGACCTACGTCCTCAAGGGCGGGACGGTCCACCAGCCGGGCCAGGAGCCGTTCCAGGGCACGGTGGTGGTGGACGCCCAGAAGGGGCGGATCGTCCGGGTCGCCCCGGCCGACGCCGACTTCGAGTACCCGGCCGACGCCACGACCGTCGATGTCACCGGGCTGCACGTCTACCCCGGGCTGATCGACGCCGGGACGGTCCTCGGGCTGGTCGAGATCGAGTCCCTGCGGGAGACGATCGACAGCCGGGACGGCGGCGACTTCCAGCCCGACCTGCGGGCCAGCATCGGCATCAACCCAGACTCCGAACTGATCCCCGTCACCCGGTCCAACGGCGTCCTGTCGGTCGTCACCCGGCCGACCGGGTCGCTCGTCCCGGGGCAAGGTGCCCTCATCAACCTGGCCGGGTGGGTGCCGGCCGAGATGGTGGTCATCGATCCGGCGTCGCTGCACGTCGAGTACCCGGGCGAGCCGGTGGCCCGGGGCGGGTTCGGCCCGCCGGGGTTCCGGGCCGAGGGGGAAAGCCCGGCCGACAAGTTCCGCCGGGAGGAGAAGCTGACCCGGCTGAAGGAGCTGTTCGAGACGGCCCGGCGGTACGACGTGGCGAAGGCGGCCGGGGCCAACCCGGTCGCCAACCCGCGGCTCGAATCGCTCCTGCCGTACGCCAAGGGCGAGCGGCCGGTGGTCATCACCGCCGACCGGAAGGCCGACATCCTGGCCGCCCTGAAGCTGGCCGACGAGCTGAAAGTGAAGCCGGTCATCAGCGGCGGGGCCGAGGCCTGGAAGGTGGCGGCGGAACTCAAGAAGCGGGACGTGCCGGTCATCCTCGGGCCGGTGATGGAGCTGGCGCGGGAGGCCGGGGACCGGTACGACGCCCGGTACGAGGCGGCCGCCCGGCTGCACCGGGCCGGGGTCCGGTTCTGCATCCGGTCGGCCGGCGGGAGCAACACCCGCAACCTGCCCTACGAGGCGGCGATGGCCGTCGCCTACGGCCTGCCGCCGGAGGAGGGGTTGAAGGCGGTGACCACTTCGCCGGCGGCGATCCTCGGGGCGGCCGACAAGCTCGGGTCGGTGGAGGCCGGCAAGGTAGCGAATCTCGTCATCACCACCGGCGACCCGCTCCAGGCGACGACCCAGGTGCTCGGGGTGTTCGTGGACGGCCGGCCCTACGAGCCGACCAACAAGCAGACCCGGCTGTACGACAAGTACCGCAAGCGGCTGGACGAGGTGAAGGCCGGACAGACCCCGCCGGCCGCCGGTAACGGCGGCACCGGCCGGCCGTAGCCATGTCTTTTGCACAGGCCGGGAGGCCTGTGCCACCAAGCAGCTTTCTTTGGTGGCACAGGCCTCCCGGCCTGTGCGGTGTTGATCGGGTGGCACAGGCCTCCCGGCCTGTGGGCACAGGCATTCCTGCCTGTGTTGCCTTTGCGCTTGCCTGTGCCACCAAACCAATTCCAGGCAATTTCACCGCCGGGCTGACGTGGTTCCGGGGCCGATGTCGCATGGGCGGGTAGCGGGGGTGGCCCCGCCGCCCCTCCCCACGACCGGAGCCACGACATGCTCGGCCGGACCCTGACCCTGCTGTACGCCCTCGTAGCCTACGCCCTGTTCCTCGCCACCTTCGTGTACGCCGTCGGCTTCGTCGGCGGGTTCCTCACCCCGACTCGGCGCGACGGCCTGGCGGACGGGCCAACCGCCGCCGCGGTGGCCATCGACCTCGGGCTGTTGGCCCTGTTCGCCATCCAACACAGCGGCATGGCCCGGCCGCGGTTCAAGCGGTGGCTGACCCGGTACGTCCCCCAGCCGGCCGAGCGGGCCACCTACGTCCTGCTCTCCAGCCTGGCGCTGGCCGCCCTGTTCGCCTTCTGGCAGCCGGCCGGCGGGGTGGTGTGGGAGGTGCGGGGCGAGGCGGCCCGGGCGGCGGTCTACGCCCTGGCCGCGGCCGGGTGGCTGACCGTCCTGGCGACCACCTTCCTCATCCACCACTTCGACCCGTTCGGGCTGCGGCAGGCGTGGCTGTACTTCCGCGGGACGGAGTACACCCCGCTGGCGTTCGCCACCCCCTGGCCGTACCGGCTGGTCCGGCACCCGCTGTACGTCGGCTGGCTGGTGGCGTTCTGGGCGGCCCCGACCATGACCGCCGCCCACCTCCTGTTCGCGGCCGGGACGACGGCCTACATCCTGGCCGCGATCCGGTGGGAGGAGCGGGACCTGATGGCCGGCCACCCGGAGTACGCCGCCTACCGCCGGCGGGTGCCGATGCTCGTGCCCCGGCTGGCCGGGCGGCCGCGGTAGCGGGCCGGCCCTCGCTGCGGGCGGCCCGACCTGGTATCTCTTGGTCTGGTGGCACAGGCCTCCCGGCCGGTGCTTGGCATTGCACAGGCCGGGAGGCCTGTGCCACCGAACCCAGACCCGGGTCCCGTACACCGCCGGGGTGATCCGATGCGCCGCCTGCCCTTGCTCCTCGTCCTGCTCGCCCCCTCGCAGGCCGCCGGCCAGCCGGCCGCCCCGCCGGCCGGGAAGTACGCCGCCGCGGTCGCCGAGCTGGACGCCCTCGTCGCCGCCGAGGTGGCCGACAAGCGGCTGCCGGCCCTGTCGGTCGCCCTGGTGGACGACCAGCGGGTCGTCTGGGCGGCGGGGTACGGGTTCCGGGACCGCGGCCGGACGGCCCCGGCCGCCCCCGCGACCGTCTACCGGGTCGGGTCGGTGTCCAAGCTGTTCACCGACGTGGCGGTGATGCGGCTGGTCGAGGCCGGCGACCTCGACCTCGACGCCCCGGTCACGAAGTACCTGCCCGACTTCCGACCGGCCCTGAAGGACGGGCAGAAGCCGATCTCCCTGCGGATGCTGATGGCCCACCGGTCCGGGCTGGTCCGCGAGCCGCCGGTCGGGAACTACTTCGACCCGACCGGCCCCTCGCTGTCGGCGACCGTCGCCAGCCTCAACGGCCTGCCCCTGATCTACCCGCCGGGCGAGCGGACCAAGTACTCGAACGCGGCCATCGGGGCCGTCGGCTACACCCTGGAGAAGGTCCGCGGCGAGCCGTTCGAGCAGTACGTCCAGCGGGACGTGCTCGACCGACTCGGGATGACGGCCAGTTCGTTTACCCCGACGCCGGCCGTGAAGAAAAATCTCGCCGACGCCGTCATGTGGACGTACCACGGGCGGGAGTTCCCGGCCCCGACGTTCGAGCTGGGGATGTCCCCGGCCGGGTGCATGTACTCGACCGTCCTCGACCTGGCCAAGTTCGCGTCCTGCCTGTTCGCCGGCGGCAAGGCCGGCGACGGGCAACTTCTGAAGCCCGAAACCATTGAGCAGATGTTCACCCCCCAGTTCGCCGGGAAGGACGCGAAGGCCGGCTTCGGCCTCGGCTTCCTCGTGGACGAGTTCGACGGTCACAAGCGGGTCAGCCACGGCGGGGCGATCTACGGGTTTGCGACCGAGTGGGCGATCCTGCCGGCCGAGAAGCTCGGGGTGGTCATCACCTGTTCGCGGGACGTGGCCAACGGGGCGGTCAACCGGCTGGCCGACGACGCCCTGCGGCTGATGCTGGCGGCGAAGGCCGGGAAGCCGCTGCCCAAGCCGGAGCGGGCCGAGCAGTTACCCGCGGACGAGGCCCGCCGGCTGGCCGGCCGCTACCGGGCCGGCGACCGGTGGCTCGACCTCATCGAGTCGAACGGCCGGTTGTTCTTCGAGGGCGACCGCGGCGGCTTCCGGCTCCGGCTCAAGAAGCTGGGGAACGACCTCATCACCGACGACGCCGAGAACTGGGGCAGCCGCTTCCCCCGCGACGGCGAGAAGATCACCCGCGGCGGGCTGGCGTACACGAAGGAGCCGCCGGCGGCCGAACCGCCGCCGGAGCCGCCGGCCAGGTGGCGGGGCCTGATCGGCGAGTACGGGTGGGACCACAACACCCTGTACGTCTACGAGAAGGACGGCCGGCTCCACGCCCTCATCGAGTGGACCGAGATCGACCCGCTGACCGAAGAGTCCGACGACGTGTACGCCTTCCCGACGGACCGCGGCCTGTACCACGGGGAGAAGCTGGTCTTCGCCCGCGACAAGACCGGCCGGGCCACGAAGGTGACGGCCGCCGGGGTCGTCTTCGAGCGGCGGACGATCGACGGCGAGGGCGGCGAGACGTTCACCATCACGCCCCAACGGCCGCTCGACCAGCTCCGCCGCGAGGCACTCACCGCCAGGCCGCCGGCGGAGCCGGGCGAGTTCCGCAAGCCGGACCTCGTGGACCTGGCCACGACCGACGGGATGAAGTTCGACATCCGCTACGCGACCCAGAACAACTTCCTGAAGACCCAGTTCTACCCGGCGGCCGGGGCATTCCTCCAGCGGCCGGCGGCCGCGGCCCTCGGCCGGGTCCACGCCGGACTGAAGGACCAGGGCTACGGCCTCCTGGTGTACGACGCCTACCGGCCGTGGCACGTCACCCGGATGTTCTGGGACGCCACCCCGCCGAAGTTCCGGAACTTCGTCGCCGACCCGGGCAAGGGGTCGCGGCACAACCGCGGCTGCGCCGTCGACCTGACGCTGTACGACCTGCAGACCGGCAAGCCGGTCGAGATGGTCAGCGGGTACGACGAGTTCTCCGACCGGGCCTTCCCGGACTACCCCGGCGGCACGTCCCGGCAGCGGTGGCACCGCGACCTCCTGCGGCGGGCGATGGCGGCCGAGGGGTTCGCGGTGTACGAGGAGGAGTGGTGGCACTTCGACTACAAGGACTGGCCGAAGTACCCGATCCTGAACGTCCCGTTCGCGGAGTTGGGTCGGCCCTGACGTGATTCCCGCCCGGATGTCGCACATCCTTTGGCCGGCCGGATCGTTCGTCCGGATTCGATGTCTACCGGACGACCGGGACGCGACCAAGAGGGGGGCGACATGTCCGCCGCCGATCCGATCGAATTCCTCCGCCGGCTGCCGCCCGGCCTGACCGTCGGCGAGGTGGTCCGGGCGGCCGGCCGGCGGT
>JAIEQN010000683.1 GCA_019747685.1 Gemmataceae bacterium | reverse complement strand
CGGCCGCCGGGCCGGGGCCGGCACCGCCGCCTCGGCCGGGTCCCACCCCGAGTACGCGGTCCGGGACCGGGCCGGGCTCGGGTCGTCGGCCGTCCGGTCCCGGTCCGGGCGGGTGAACAGGTAGGCCGACCCGGCCAGCGGGGTGGCGAACATCAGGGCCATCAGGAGCAGCCCGCCCTCCGGCCGGAGCATGTTCGTCCGCGGGCTGTGGAACAGGATGAAGACCGGGACGGCGTACACCACCGCGGCCAGGACGGCCGACGGGATGGCCACCCCGACCGACCCGAGGGTGGTCCGGGCGACGGTCGACCCGTACATCCCCCAGACGAAGGCGTGCAGGGCGGACAGCCCGAGCTGGAACCCGCCGGCGGCCGACTCGACCTGCCCGAGCAGCCCGGCCAGCACCAGCAGCGGGGCCACCTGGCAGACCACCAGGGCCGCCCCGGCGGCCAGCTTGCCGACCCAGATGTCCCACCGGGAAGCCGGCAGGGCGTCCAGGAACCCGAGGGTCCCGGCCTCCCGCTCGGCCGCGAACAGGGCCCCGCCGCAGACCGTCCCGGCGGTGACGGCCAACAGCAGGGTGGCCAGCCGGCCGGCCCCGAGGAACCGGAGCACGTCGGCCAGGCTGGCGGTGTCGGCCGGCGGGTCGGCCAGGGCGGCCGCCGCCACCAGCACCCCGGACCCCAGGACCACCAGGGTCAGGCCGATCAGCCCCTGCTCCCGGAACTCCTTCCAGACGATCGCCTGGACCACACTCGTCCCCCCGCACAGGCCGGGAGGCCTGTGCATTGTTCCTGGTGGCACAGGCCTCCCGGCCTGTGCGGAACTCCACCCGCATCGACCTCGGTCTTATTCCGACCGCGTCCTCTCGTACAACCACGGGTACTCTTCCGGGACGGCCACCAGCCCGGCCTCCACCGGGTTGTTCCGGATGTAGCCCCACTTCTCCTCGAACTCGGACTCATCCCGCATGATCCGGTCGTAGGTCTCGTCCTGCCAGAACGAGCCCCTGCGGCCTTGCCGGCGGTTGATGACCGTCGAGGAGTAGTTCTTAACGCTCTTCAGGAGGTCGCTCAGGCTGTAATGCCCCCGGCCAACAAGGTCCCCGGGTGTGAGCGGGAGGGGCCGGGCGAGTGCGTGGACGTGGTCCGGCATGACCACGGCGGCGTACACGTCCCACCTGCTGCCGTCCCAGTAGTGGATGGCCCCCAGGGCGAGCGCCCGGTCCTCCTCTTCCAGCAGGCGCCCCGGCATCGCCCGCCAAGTCAGAAAGTAGACCGCCCCCGGGTCTTGCCAGTGGGGCAGATTCCGGCGGGTGGTGGTAAAGGCTTTGACCGGCTGCACCAGCCGCCCCCTGCCAGGTGAAGGATTGCACAGGCCGGGAGGCCTGTGCCACCAGATCAAGGCCACAGGCCGGGAGGCCTGTGCCACCAGTCAGGTGGTTTGGTGGCACAGGCCGGGAGGCCTGTGCCACCAGATCAAGGCCACAGGCCGGGAGGCCTGTGCCACCGGTCAGGTGGTTTGGTGGCACAGGCCTCCCGGCCTGTGCTCCACTTACTCCACCTTGCGGACCATCGGTACGGCCGCCCCGTTCGGGGACCGGGCCATCAGGGCGGCGTACACCTCCTCCAGCGTCACCGCCGCGTCCTCGAAGTCGGACACCCCCCGGGCGGCCCGCAGGGCGGCCACCGCCCCCGGGTCCGGGTCCCGGACCAGCACCTGCCAGAAGTGCCCGGTCCCGTTCCGCTCCAGCACCGTCCCCAGCCCGGCCGGGTCGGGCGGGGCCCCGTCGTACCGCAGGCTGATCCGCCGGACCTTCTTCCGCAGCTCGTCCAGCGTCGCCGACAGGATCATCTTCCCGTCCTTGAGCAGCCCGGCGTGGGTGCTGGCCTTCTCCAGCTCGGCGATCGAGTGGGACGAGATCAGGACCGTCCGGCCGGCCGCCGCCAGGTCGGCCAGCCCGGCCAGGAACTCCCGCCGGGTGAGCAGGTCGAGGCCGCTGGTCGGCTCGTCCAGCAGCAGGACTTCGGGATCGGGGGCCAGGGCCAGGGCCAGCCCGACCCGGGCGTACCCGCCCTTGGACAGGTCCTTCAGCTTCTTGGTCGGGTCGAGCCCGAGCCGGTCGGTCCACTCGCGGTAGCGGGGGAGGAACCCGGGCCGGTGGAACGACGCGGTGAACCACCCGGTCTCGGCGACGGTCATCCAGTCGTAGAACCGGGGCCGCTCGGGCATGTACCCGACCCGGTGCCGCAGGTCCTGGGCCCGGGCCCAGCAGTCCAGCCCGAGAATTTCGGCCCGGCCGCTGTCCGGCGGGGCCAGCCCGGTCAGGATCTTCATGGTGGTGGTCTTGCCGGCCCCGTTGTCCCCGAGGAAGGCGTAGACGGCCCCCCGGGGGACGCGGAGGTCGAGCCCGTCCAGGGCCGTCTTCCCCCGGTACCGGACGACCACCCTCTCGGCCACGATCACGTCGTCGGACATGAACCAACCCCGGCCGTGCGAGTGGGGAACGGCGGTCGAGCGGACCCTTACAGGATCGGGCACCGCGGCGGCCGGGTCAACCGGCTACCGGGCGAAGAACCTCTCCTTGACCGTCGGGTTGACCACCCAGTCGGCCGGCCAGTCGCCGCCGAGCAGCTTGACGATGGCGTTGGCCGCCAGCCGGGCCATGTCGTCCCGGGATTGCAGGTCCACCCCGGCCATGTGGGGCGTCAGGACGACGTTGTCCAGGGTCAACAGCGGGCTGCCGGCCGGCGGCTCGTCCTCGAACACGTCCAGCCCGGCCCCGGCGATCCGCTTGGCCTTGAGCGCCTCGTACAGGTCCGGCTCGCACACCACCCCGCCCCGGGCGGTGTTGATCAGGTAGGCCGTCGGCTTCATCAGCTCCAGGACCCGCCGGTTCACGCACTGCCGGGACTCCGGCAGCATCGGCATGTGCAGCGTCACCCAGTCGGCCCGACGGAACAGGTCGTCCAGCGGCACGAGTTCGATCCCGTGCTGCTCGGCGAACGCCCGGTCCGGGTACGGCTCGGTGGCGATCACGGTCATCCCGAACGCCTCCCCCCGCAGGCCAACCGCCTTGCCGATCCGGCCGAGGCCGACCACCCCCAGGGTCGTCCCCCGCAGCGGCCGATTCGTCCGCCGGGGCCACTGCCCGGCCTTGATGAGGTCGTGCTGGGGGAGGAGGTTCTTGGCCAGGGCCAGGATGAGGGTGAAGGTGTGCTCGGCCGCCGCGTCCTGGTTCGTCCCGGGGGCGAAGGTGACTGCAACCCCGTGGTCGGTGGCCGCATCTAAGTCGACGCCGTCGTACCCCACCCCGGCCCGGGCGATGACCTTCAGCCCCTTCGCGGCGGCGTCGGCGATCACCGCCCGGGTGTACGGCTCGGACCCGGCCAGGCTGGCGGCGCACCCCGGCAGTTGCTCGGCCAGCTCGGCCTCGGTCATCTGAGCGTTGCGGCGGGGGAACACCATCTCGTGTCCGGCCCCGGTGATGACCGGGCCGTAGACGTGTTCGATTTCCTTGAGCGGGGCGGGGCCGATCAGGACGCGGGGGTTGGTGGGCACGGGTCGGTCCGGAGGGTGGCCCGGGGAGGGGTAAAAATGTACACAGAAGGCTTCGGTTCCGCCGGGGCTGGTGGGTAGAATACGAACAGACCCCAGGCCGGGTACGAACCCGGGCCTAGAAGGCGGTGTCCGTCCGCCAACCCCAGGCCGGGCGGAAACCGGCGAGACGCCGGGTCCCGGCGGTCCGGTGGTAGCGGCGGGGGCGGGCGTGCGGCCCCGGCCGCCGGCTCACGGAAGGTTCATCGTCGGAACCGGGACATGTTGCTTGACGGCTGACCGCGGACGATCGATCATTGCCGTAGAGGGCGCGGACCGGCCGCGCCCCGCATCAGTCGGCATGGCTCGGTCCCCCAAGACCCCCCCGGAGGCGGCCCACGACCACGGCACCCCACACCGTCGTCCCGCGGCCCGGCCGGCCTCCGGAGGCATCCCCCATGCCCTGAAGGAGGCCACTTGAACACCGCCACGTTGACCACCACGGCCCCGGTGTCCGTCGCCCCCGCCCGGCCCCTCGCCGGCGCCCTCACCCGGGCCTGCGTCGCGGCCCGGGTCGCCGCCGACAACAAGGGCCAGGACGTGCTCGTCCTGGACATGCGGCCCTGCACCCCGCTGTTCGACTACTTCGTGCTGGCCACCGGCGCCAGCCGCCGGCAGATCCACACCCTGGCCGAGGAGGTCGACGCCGCCCTGGCCGCCGAGGGGGACACCCGGCTGGGGATCGAGGGGTACGAGGCGAGCAAGTGGGTGGTGCAGGACTACGGGGACGTGATGGTCCACGTGTTCGACCCGGAGACCCGGGACTACTACAAGCTGGAAGAACTCTGGGCCGACGCGGTCAAGATCGACTGGGAGCGGGAGGGGGATTGAGCCGCGACCGGTGACGGTTTTCCGATAGACTGAACCCGTCGGCCGGGCCGCCCCTCGGTAGGAGGAGGCGGCCGCGGCCGGCGTCGCTTTCTGGCCTCGGTGGCACCGGCCTCCCGGCCGGTGCGCACCGGCCGGGAGGCCGGTGCCACCAAGAGCCGCGCTGATGAACCTGCTGACCCAACTCCGCGGCCTGTTCGAGCCGGTCCTGGCCCCGCACGCCGGCGACCCGGGCAAGCTCGCCGACTACCTCGGGATGATCCGCCCGGCGGCCAACCCGGACCACGGCGACTACCAGGCCAACTTCGCCATGCCCCTGGCGAAGGCGACCGGGAAGAAGCCGCCGGAGCTGGCCAAAGAGGTCGTTGCCGCCCTGCCGGCCAACGATCTAGTCGAGTCGGCCACCGTCGCCGGGCCGGGGTTCATCAACCTCAAGCTCAAGTCCGACTTCCTGGCGGCGGCCGTCCGCGGGGTCGCTACCGACCCGCGGCTCGGCGTCCCACCGGCCGACCCGCCGAAGCGGTACGTCATCGACTACAGCAGCCCGAACGTGGCCAAGCCGCTCCACGTCGGCCACCTCCGCAGCACCATCATCGGCGACGCCCTGGCCCGCGTCCTCCGGTTCCAGGGCCACACGGTCGTCACCGACAACCACCTGGGCGACTGGGGCACCCAGTTCGGGATGCTGATCTACGGCTACCGGAACTTCCTCGACCAAGCCGCCTACGAGGCCGACCCGGTCCGCGAGCTGGCCCGGCTATACGTCCACGTCCGTAACCAGTTCAAGCAGGGGGACGATGAGGACGAGGGGCCGACCGACGACCCGGTGAAGAAGGCGTGCCAGGAGGAGACGGCCAAGCTCCACGCCGGGGACCCGGCCAACCTCGCCCTGTGGAACCAGTTCATGCCCCACTGCCTGGCCGAGGTCCAGGCGATCTACGACCGGCTCGGCATCCTGCCGTTCGACTTCGAGCACGGCGAGAGTTTCTACAACCCGATGCTCCAGGGCGTCGTGGACGACCTGATCGCCACCGGGACGGCGGCGGTCAGCCAGGGGGCGGTGGTCGTCCCGAACGCGGCCGGGAAGGTGCCGACCACGCCGGAGGAGCTGAAGAAGGAGGAGCCGCCGGCCATCGTCCGCAAGCGGGACGGGGCGTTCACCTACACGACCAGCGACCTGGCCACGGTCCGCTACCGGGTCGAGCACTTCCGCCCGGACGCCATGCTGTACGTCGTGGACTTCCGCCAGGCCCTGCACTTCAAGACGTTTTTCGCCCAGGCCCGGCGGATGGGGTACGACCGGGTCGAGCTCACCCACATCAGCTTCGGGTCGGTGCTGGGGGAGAACCGCCGGCCATTCGCCACCCGCTCCGGCGGCGTCCCGGAACTCGGCCGGTTGATCGACGAGGCCGTCCAACTCGGGTTGGCCAAGTACGAGGAGAGCTACGAGTCGCGGAAAGCGTCCGGTCATGACGTGCCGGACCTGACCGACGCCGTGAAGCGGGACATCGCCGAGGCGGTCGGCGTGGGGGCGATCAAGTACGGCGACCTGAGCCAGAACCGGACCAGCGACTACGTCTTCAGCTACGACAAGATGCTGGCCACCGAGGGGAACACGGCGACCTACATGCAGTACGCCTACGCCCGGTGCTGTGCCATCTTCCGCAAGGAGAACGTCGACCCGGCCCGGTTCCGGAGTGACCCGCCGGCAGTCGTCCTCGCCGAGCCGGCCGAGCGGGCGTTGGCCCTGCAACTGCTCCGGTTCCCCGAAGCCGTCGACGCGGCCGCGGCCGATTACCTGCCGCACCTCGTCACCGGCTACCTGTGGGACCTAGCGAAGTCGTACAGCGTCTTCTTCGAGAGCTGCCCGGTCCTCAAGGCTCCGTCGCCGGAGCTGCGGGACAGCCGGCTGCTGCTGGTGGACCTCGTCGCCCGGGTCATCCGGCAGGCCCTCGACCTGCTCGGCATCCGGGTCGTGGAGCGAATGTAGAATGGATTTGGCGAGCGGGGGGCGTGAGCCCCCTGACGTGATGACATCAGGGGGCTCACGCCC
>JAIEQN010000699.1 GCA_019747685.1 Gemmataceae bacterium | reverse complement strand
CGGTCAGGTCCGTCGGGTAGGGCTTCCTGCTCATCACGACAGGCTATCGCCGACCCCATTTTGGACAAGCTCTCAGACGAACGAGCCGCCGGCGGGGCGGTGACCGGGTTCGGCCGGGTCGCCGCCCCGCCGGCGGCTCAACTCTTTGATCGGTCTCGGCTTCGGGGTCGGTACGAAACGGGGCGGAAAAATCGTGGCGGATGCCGCCTGCCGTCCCCCTTCTCCTCTTATCAGCAGTGGTATTGACACCAAAGTGGACTCGAATCGGGCTCGCCGCCGAGCCGGATGAATCCCCCGCCGGACGGAATCCTCAAAGGTCGGCCGCCGGTGTGTGACCGCGGCGGCCGAGAAGCCTCCACCGCGAATTCCCTCCTTCATCGCCTACTACCCGCTACCCCACCAGGGCTTCCGCACTCATGACCCTTCCGTTTCTGTCGAAGTTCGGTCAGAAGAATCGGTCGCGGTGGCTGAAGACGCCGTGCCGGCCCCGCCTCCGGCCGGCGGTCGAGACGCTGGAGGGCCGGGACGTGCCGGCCCTGCCGACCGGCTGGGTCCTCGACGCCGGCGGGGCCGCCGACATGGTCCGGGTGGGCACCGGTTCCACCGGGACCGAGATCCACCCGACCGAAGGCGAATACATGCTCTGGCTCGGGTCGGCCGGGACGACCCCGACCGGCGGGTTCACCAACGACCTGGGCGAGGCCGGGTCGGCCGGCACCGTCGTCCGCGGCCCGGCCACCCGCCTGACCGCCGGCGCCGCCGTCGCCCTCGACTACTACGTCTCCACCCCCGACGCCGCCCCGTTCAACGACTTCGCCCTCGGGCTGGTGTCCGGGGCCGGCGAGCTGTTCTCGTTCACCCAGACGGCTTCGACCCTCCAGGAAACCGGGTGGCGGACGGCCACCCTGACCGTCCCGGCCGACGGCGACTACCAGCTCACCCTGGTGGCGTCCGACGAGCGGGACCGGAGCCTGGACACCGACCTGTACGTGGACAACGTCCGGGGCTTCTACCTGCCCGACACCGACGGCACCTTCGTCCCCCTGCCGACGGTCAGCTTCGACCTGGCCGCGTCCGACCTGACCGCCTCGGAGGCGGTGGCCGCGGACGACACCGCCACCTTCGTCGTCACCCGCGTCGGCGACCTGTCGCAGCCGCTGACCGTCTACTACACCGCCTACGCCGGCTGGCCGTACGGGGCCGCCGCCGGGGCCGACTACGCCGCCCTGCCCGGGACGGTGACGTTCGGGGCCGGCGAGGGCACCGCCCAGATCGTCATTTCCCCGGTGGACGACGACCTGGGCGAGCGGGACGAGACGGTCCAGGTGTACCTCGAGTCCCCCTACGACGAGAACTTCGAGCGGCACTACGACCTCACCTACCCGGCCTTCGCCGAGGCCGTCATCGCCGACGACGACGGCGGGGTCGCCACCGTCACCCTGACCGCCCCCGCCGAGGGGGTGGTCGAGGGGTCGGGCGGGTCGGCCCGATTCACCCTGACCCGGACCGGCGGGAACACCGCCGCCCCGCTGACCGTCTCCTACGACGTGTACGACGGCTGGGGCACGTTCGCCGGGGTGGACTACGCCGCCCTGCCGGGGAGCGTCACCTTCGAGGCCGGCGGCACCACCGCCGTCATCGACATCACCCCGATCGACGACGCCGAGTTCGAGGCGGCCGAGACCGTCTACCTGAGCCTCCGGACCGACACCGACGGGTCCTACGCCTTCGACTGGTGGACCGGGTCCGGGTCGGCGACGATCGTGGACGACGACGGCCCACCGGGGGTGGCCATCGCGGCCACCGACGACACCGCCACCGAGGACGGCGACACCGCCACCTTCACCGTCCGGCTGACCGCCGGCCCGCTCGACGCCGACCTGACCGTCTCCTACACGGTCAACCCGTGGGGGTCCGACGGGGCGACGGCCGGGGAGGACTACGAGCCGCTGGCCGGGACGGTGACCATCCCGGCCGGGGCGACCACCGCCACCATCACCCTGACGGCCATCGACGACGAGGCCGGCGAGGCGGCCGAGGGCGTGACCGTCCTGCTGACCGACCCGGGCGACGGGTCGTACCTGCCCGACTGGCAGGCCGGGTCGTCCGCCGTCGCCACCATCGCCGAGAGCGACGGCGGGCCGACGGTGGTGGAGTTCGTGTCCCCCGCCGCCGACACCTCCGAGGGGGGCACCGGGGCCGTCTTCACCCTGACCCGGGCCGGCGGGAACACCGCCGCCCCGCTGACCGTCGGGTACAACGTGTACGGCGGGTCGGCGACGGCCGGGGTGGACTACGAGCCCCCGGCCGGGACGGTGACGTTCACCGCCGGCGAGACCACCGCCAGCTTCACCATCACCCCGATCCAGGACACGGTCGGGGAGTTCGACGAGCAGGTCTACCTGGCCCTGAACTACGACGACCCGAACTTCGAGGTCGGGTACAGCGGGGCCGCGCTGGCCACCATCACCGACGACGACGGCGGCCCGGTCGTCGTCTCGATCGACCCGACCTTCGTGTCCGTGGCCGAGGGCGACGCCCTCACCTTCACCGTCACCCGGACCGGCGACCGGTCGGCCGCCCTGGACGTGCCGCTCGTCACCTACCCGTGGGACAGCGCCCAGCTCGGGGTCGACTACACCCTGTCCGAGACGGACGGGGTGGTGACCATCCCGGCCGGGGCGGCGTCGGCGACCTTCACCCTGACGGCGGCGGACGACGCCGACGAGGAGTTCTTCGAGAACGCCACCGTCCAGCTCGCGGCCGGGGCCGGGTACGAGCTGGGGTGGCAGTACTACGCCTACGTGTCGATCCCGGCCAACGACGGGCCGCCGGTGGTCGGGATCGCCGCCACCGACCCGACCGCGTCCGAGCCGGGGCTGGGGGCGGACACCGCCACCTTCACCCTGACCCGGACCGGCGGCGACCTGGCCGCCCCGCTGACCGTCACCTACTTCACCGGCTGGTACGACGGGGCCGTCCCGGGCGAGGACTACGACGCCCTGCCGCTGTCCGTCACCTTCGCCCCGGGCGAGGCGACCGCGACCATCACCGTCACCGCCCTGGCCGACGACCTCGGGGAGTACGACGAGAACGTCACCATCCAGCTCGAGGCCCCGGCCGACCGGAGCTACGACCTGGACTACTCGAACAGCGTCGCCTGGGTGACCATCCAGGACGACGACGGCGGCGTCCCGGTCATCACCTGGGCGCCGGGCGCCCTGTCGGTGGTCGAGGGGTCGGGCACCCCGGCCACCGTGGTCCTGACCCGGACCGGCGGGAAGATCGACCAGCCGCTGACCGTCAGCTACTACACCGGGCTGTACGGGGAGGGGACCGCCCGCCGCGGGGTGGACTACCAAGACCTCCCGTTCGAGGTGACGTTCGCCGCCGGGGAGACGACCGCCACCATCGAGGTCGTGCCGACCGACGACGCGGTCGGGGAGGCCGACGAGGACGTCGTCCTGGCCCTGGGGAACGACTTCTTCAACCCGATGGTGTTCACCATCCTGGACGACGACGGCGGGCAGGCGACGGTGGCCATGACCGTCACCGACCCGCGGGCGATGGAGGCGTCGGGGGACGAGGCGACGTACACCCTGACACGGACCGGGGGCAACCCGGACGCCCCGCTGACCGTCGAGTTCTACTACTCGTCCGGGTCGGCCGAGGACGGGGTGGACTTCGTCTCCCTGACCGAGACCCTGGGCCACCGGCTGACCTTCGCGGCCGGCCAGGCGACCGCCACCATCGACGTCGTGCCACTCGCCGACGGGGTGGCCGAGCCGGACGAGACGGTCAGCCTGTGGCTGCCGGACGCCTCGCTCGGCGGGGACTACCGGGTCGACCCGGCCCGGTCGTTCGGGACGGTGGTCATCGCCGACGGGGCCCCGCCGGCGGTGACCGCCCTGGGCGGGCCGGCCGGCGGGGTGCGGGGGGAGGAGCTGGCCTTCTCGGCCGCCTTCACCGACCCGGACGCGGGGAGCACCCACACCGTCACCTGGGACTTCGGCGACGGGACCGTCCTGCGGGACCTGCCGGCGACCGCCCCCGGGGCCCTGACCCCGACCCACGCCTACACCGCCGTCGGCACCTACACGGTGACGGTCCGGGTGGTGGACGACCAGGGCGGGGTCGGGTCCGCCACCCGGACGGTGACGGTCACCGCCGTCCGCCTGGGGACCGACCCGCTCGACCCGACCAAGACCGCCCTGTTCGTCGGCGGGACCCCCGGCAACGACGCCATCAGCTTTAGCCCCGCCGGGGGGGCGTCCGGGTCGTCCTGAACCAGGCGGTGGTCGGGACCTTTAACCCGACCGGCGGGATCGTCGCCTACGGGCTGGCCGGGAACGACGCCATCTCGGTCGGGGCCGGGATCGCCCGGACGGCCGTGCTGTTCGGCGGGGTCGGGGCCGACCGGCTGACCGGCGGGAACGGGGCCGACGTCCTGGTCGGCGGGGACGGGGCGGACCTGCTGATCGGCGGGACCGGGGCCGACACCCTGACCGGCGGGGCCGGGGACGACCTCCTGGTCGCCGGGCGGACGGCGTTCGACGCCGCCCTCGCCCCGCTCGCCGGGCTGGGGGCCGAGTGGGGCTCGGCCCGCACCTTCGACGCCCGGGTGGCCAACCTGTCCGGGACCGGGACCGGCACCCGGCTCAACGGGTCGGCCTTCCTGACCGCCGACGGGGCCGGCCGGACGGTGTTCGACGACGGGGCGGTGGACAACGTGACCGGGAACTCCGGCCAGGACTGGTTCCTGATCGACGTGGACGGGGTCAGCACCCGCCGGGACCGGGCGCCCGACCGGGGGACCGAGGTGACGACCGACATCGACCTCTAGCCGACCCCGGCCCTCGGCCCGGGTGCGCCGGGGCCCTCGCCGGCGTTCTCGGCCGGGAGTTGGCCGGAAATCGTCCAGCGGCCGAATCCGTTCGCGGGTCGGCCGCGTCATATCCCCTAACCGGACGCCAGAACGGCCTCCGTCGCCCGGTGTGCGTTTCACCCCCGGCCCGCAGGTGGAAGTCATGATTCCGCACGTCGTGCTCGCGGCGGCCGCGTTCTCGGGCGTCCCGGCCCCGGCCGGCAAGCCGACCCCGATCGACCTGACCCGGGTCTACGTCAGCAGCCACCAGGAGGGCTTCAAGCGGGTCGGCGTCGGCGACCTCGACCTCCCCCAGGAGGTGATCGAGACGCTTTACAACCAGCCCGGCGTGACCGGGATGTCGAACGCCTTCCTGGTCCGGGGGGACACGATCGAGGAGGCGGTGCGGGCCACCCAGACGGTGTTCCGCACGATGGCCGGGGCCGGCCGACCGTACGCCTCGTCCCCCGACGCGAAGGACACGTCCCTGTGGCTGGTCGCCTACCTGGGCCTGTCCGGCAGCGGCCCGCCCGCCTTCCGGGTCCGGGCCGCCGAGCTCGACAAGGGACGGCGGGCGGTCCGGCTGTCGTACACCTACGCCCGGGCCGTGACCGACGACGAGCACCCGTACTACGCCTGGGTGCCCCTCGGCCGGCTGCCGGACGGGGCCTACACCCTGGAGCTGTACGACGCCGACGACCGGGCCGTCACCCTCGCCCGCCGGGTGAGGGTGACCGGCAAGAAGTAGTGGCACCGACGAAACCACCGCCCCGAGGAGGAAGTCATGATCCCGCACGTCGTGCTCGCGACGGCCGCGGTCCTGGGAGCCCCGGCCCCGGCCGGCAAGCCGACCCCGATCGACCTCGCCGGCGTCTACGTCACCGGCCACCAGGAGGGCTTCAAGCGGGTCGATGTCGGGGAGCTCGATTTACCCAAGGAGTTGGTCGAAGCTCTATACAACCGTTCCGCGCAGACCGGGATGTCGAACGCCTTCCTGGTCCGGGGAGATTCCGTCCAGGAGGCGGTGCGGGCCACCCGGGCGACGTTCGACACCCTGGCCGGGGCCGGCCGGCCGTACACCTCCACCCACCGGCCGTCGGACGAGGCCCTGTGGCTGGTCGCCTACCTCGGGCTGTCCGGCAGCGACCCGCCCGCCTTCCGGGTCCGGGCCGCCGAGGTCGACAAGGACCGGCGGGCGGTCCGGCTGACGTACTCCTACGCCCGGGCCTTCTCGGACGACGTGCATCCCTACTACGCCTGGGTGCCGCTCGGCCGGCTGCCGGGCGGGGCCTACACCCTGGAGCTGTACGACGCCGACGACCGGGCCGTTACCCTCACCCGCCGGGTCCAGGTGGCCGGCAAGAAGTAGGATCGCCAAGTTCGCCCGGACCAACCAACACCACTCGACCTTCCGACCCCAACGGGTAACATCCATGACGTTGCGCTGCGAGGAACTGGAGCCGCGGATTAACCTGGACGACGAGTCGGCCGGGCCGGCCGGGATCGACGCCCGGGGGCTAGGGTCTGTCTCGTAAATCGGGTCCGGGTACAACGGGCGGTGAGGACGCCCGCCTCGCCGGAGGACCC
>JAIEQN010000946.1 GCA_019747685.1 Gemmataceae bacterium | reverse complement strand
ATGACCATCATCCCGGGCGAGACGCCGTGCCTGCGGTGCGTGTTCGAGGCGGCCCCGAACCCCGGCGACGTGGGCACCTGCGAAACCGCCGGGGTGCTGGCCCCGACGGTCAGCATCGTGGCCAGCTTCCAGGCGGCGGAAGCGTTGAAGCTCCTGTCCGGCAGCCGGGACGCGGTCAGCCGGGAGCTGCTGATCCTCGACGTGTGGGAGAACACCCACAAGCGGGTGAAGGTGGCTCCGCTGCGGGGCCGCAAGGGGCAGTGCCCGTGCTGCGCCCGGCGGAACTTCGAGTGGCTCGACGGTGCCCACGGCACCCAGACGACGACCCTGTGCGGGCGGAACGCCGTCCAGGTGTCGCACCGAGCGGCCGGCCGGCTCGACTTCGAGCAACTGGCCGGCGTGCTGCGGCGGTCCGGGCCGGTGACGTTCAATAAGTTCCTGTTGAAGTTCCAGTTGGAGGAGAAGGGCGAGCCGTTCGAGTTCACCGTGTTCCCGGACGGCCGGGCGATCATCAAGGGGACGAGCGAGCCGGACCGGGCCCGCACCCTGTACGCCAAGTACGTCGGGCACTGAACGGGTATGATGGATCGACCCCGGAGGGCCACAGGATGAGTTCCGCCGCCCGCACCACCCGCCCGCCGCAGCCGGTCCCGGTCGCCCCGTCAGCGGCCGCGTGGGGCCGCCCGGTCGCCCGGTTCACGGTCGAGCAGTACCACCGCATGATCGACGCGGGGGTATTCGTCGGCGCCCGGAGGTGCGAGCTGATCCACGGCCTCATCTTGGAGAAGTCGGTGCCCGGTCCGCCCCACTGTAGCTCCACCCGCCGACTCGCCCGCCGGCTCATGGCCCTGTTTCCCGAGCCGGGTTGGGTAACCGGCGTTCAAGACTCGATCACCCTGTCCGGTAGCGAGCCCGAGCCGGACTTCTTCGCGGCCGTCGGGCCGGAGGACAACTACGCCGACCGGCACCCCGGGCCGAAAGACCTCGTGCTGGTAGTCGAGGTGGCCGACTCGTCGGTCGCTTTCGACCGCGGGGCGAAACTCGCGCTGTACGCCGGGTCGAAGGTCACCCAATACTGGATCGTCGACGTGAACGCCCGCCGGGTGGAGGTGTACACCGACCCCCGCGGCGGGAAGAACCCGACCTACCGCACCCAGACCGACTACGGCCCGGGGGACGCCGTCCCGGTGGTCGTCGGCGGCACCGAACTCGGCTCCATCCCGGTCAGCGAGCTGCTCCCGTGACCTACCTCGACAACGCGGCCACCAGCTTCCCCAAGCCGGAGGGGGTGTACGCCGCCCTCGACCGGTTCGCCCGCACCAGCCTGGCCAACCCCGGCCGGGCCGGGCACAAGATGGCCCTCGCGGCGGAACACGCCCTCGACGACGCCCGCCACCGCCTCAACCGGTTCGTCAACGGCCCCGGCCCGGACCGGGTGGTCTTCACCCTGAACGGCACCGACGCCCTGAACATGGCGTTCAAGGGCGTCCTCCACGACGGCGACCACGTCATCACCTCGGACCTGGAGCACAACAGCGTCTCCCGGCCGCTGGTCGCCCCGGCCGAAGCGGGCCGCATCACCCTGACCCGCATCCCGGCCGACGCCGGCGGGACGATCGACCCCGCGGCCGTCGAGGCCGCCATCGGGCCGAAGACACGGCTGGTCGCCCTGACCCACGCCAGCAACGTCCTCGGGACGGTGCAACCCGTCGCCGAGGTCGGCCGGATCGCCCGCGAACACGACCTCCTGTTCCTGGTGGACGCCGCCCAGACGGTCGGGGTGGTCCCGGCCGACATCCGGGCGATGCACATCGACCTCTTGGCCTTCCCCGGGCACAAGTCGCTGCTCGGGCCGACCGGGACGGGGGTGCTGGTGGTCGGGCCGCGGGCCAACCCCCGGCCGTGGCGCGAAGGCGGGACCGGCGGCGACTCGTCCACCCCGACCCAGCCGAGCCTTTACCCGTACTACCTGGAGGGCGGCACCCCGAACGTGCTGGGCGTCGCCGGGCTGGTGGCCGGGCTGGACTTCGTGGAGGAACGCGGCGTCGACGCCGTCCGGGAACACGAGGTCGCCCTGTGCGACCGGCTGCGGCAGGCCCTGGCCGAGCTGCCCGGGTTCGAGGTGTTCGGCCACGCCGACCCGGCCCGGCGGGTCGGGACGATCTCGTTCCGGCACGAGGGGCTGCCGGCCCCGGAGCTGGGCGGCATCCTCGATCAAGCCTTCGACATCGCCGTCCGCCCCGGGTTGCACTGCGCCCCGTATATCCACCGGGCGCTCGGCACCTACCCCGACGGCCTCGTCCGGGTCAGCCCCGGGCCGTTCAGCACCGCCGCCGACATCGACCGCTTGGTCAGCGCCCTGACCGAGATCACCGGCGGGGTGTGACCCGCGACCGCCACACCCGCACCATCACCACCAGCCCGCCGACGAACCCGACGGCGTAACTCGTCGAGTGGGCCCACAGGTCGGCCAGGAACCGGCTGTGCCTCTCCGCCGGCACCTCCTCCGCCAGCCGCCCGACCAGGGCGATCGCCCCGGCCTCGGCCAGCAGGTAGCCGGCCACCCCCGCCGCGGCGGCACAGACCGCCATCACGGCCAGTTGCGTCAGGACCGGCCGGACCAGCGACCGGACCGACCGTGGCGGCCGCCCGCCGGCCCGGGCGGCCGCCGCCAGCCCCAGCCCGAGGACCAGCCCGACCCACCACGTCGCGATGACCCCCCAGCCGAGGCCGAGCAGCGTCGGGTCGGCGGTCGGGAAGACCGGCGGGTGGCCGACGGTGAAGTACTCGACGCACACCCGGGCCGTGACCTGGTCGTGTACAATCCCGTAGAGGACCGCCGCCAGCACGCACATCAGCACGATCGTTGCGGCCCGCATGACGACTTTCCCGCCCGCCACCGGAAAACTTCGCGGAATTCCCACCGATCGGCTGGTTACACGCCCGCCGACACCTGCTAGCATAACAATCCTGCCCCGTGTCCCATCACCACGCTGCCATGACCTCCCTCCACCGCCGGGGGTTCCTCGGCGCGGCCGCCCTGGCCGCCGGGTCCGTCCCCCGCCTGTTCGCCCGCGACCTCCCGCCGCCCCGCGAGATCGGCCCGGCCGACCCCGGCCCCGGCCTCGGCACCCCGGCCGGCCTCGACACCCTGTTCCTGACCTACAAGGGCGACCCGACCACCTCCGCCACCGTCCAGTGGCTCGGCACCGACCCGGCCGCCGACGGCACCGTCCGGTACGTCACCCCGGAGGGGGTCGCCTGGAAGACCGCCCCGGCCAGGAAGCGGCCGTTCCCCCGGACCGACTACACCCTCTTCCGGGCCGACCTGTCCGGCCTGGCGCCCGGGACCGACTACCTGTTCCAGGTGGCCGGGCACCGCAAGACGTTCAAGTTCCGGACCGCCCCGGCCAAGGCCACCGACACCTTCACCTTCGTCTCCGGCGGCGACTGCGGGGTCAACCCGCACGTGGTCGCCAACAACCTCCTGGCCGCCAAGCAGGACCCGTACTTCGCCCTGATCGGCGGCGACCTCGGGTACGACAACGGCCGGTCGGCCAAGACGGCCATCGCCTTCCTCCAGAACTACAGCCGGACGATGGTGGACGGCCGGGGCCGGCTGATCCCGCTGGTCGCGGCGGTCGGCAACCACGAGGTGGACGGCGGGTACGCCAAGCCGCGGGCCAACGCCCCGTTCTTCCTGGCCCTGTTCGACGGCCTCTACCCCGACCACACCTACGCCACCCTCGACTTCGGCGACTACCTCAGTCTGGTGCTGCTCGACACCGGCCACGTCGAGCCGATCGGCGGTGCCCAGGCCGACTGGCTCGAAACCGCCCTGGAGGACCGCCAGGGCCGGCCCCACCTGATCGCCGCCTGCCACGTCCCGGCCTACCCGTCGTACCGCAACCCGGACGCCGGCAAGGACGGGGCGTTCGGGACCGGGGAGGGAAACCGGCTGCACTGGTGCCCGCTGTTCGAGCGGCTCGGGGTGGACGCCGTCCTGGAGCACCACGACCACGCCTTCAAGCGGACATTCCCGCTGACCGACGGGCTGCGGGACCGGAACGGGGTGGTCTACCTGGGGGACGGGTCGTGGGGCCAGCTCCGGGCGCCGGTGGCCCCGGAGAAGCGGCCGTACCTGGCCGAGGTCGGCAAGGCGTACCAGGTGTCGGTCCACCGGCTGGAGGGGCCGGACCGGTTCCACCTCGCCCTGGCCGAGGGGGGGCGGGTGGAGGACGTGTACTTCACCGGCGGCAAGCGGCCGGCCCGGCGGGGCTGACCCGCCCCGGATGGTTCTGGCCCGGACACATACCCCGGGCCTGACACATCCGGTTGCGGCCGAACAAATTTAGGTTTGACCGATACCCGGAGGGATGACAGGTCTTAACCCGTTCTTTTGGAATGACTTAGGGCGTTTCAGTCGCGGTCGGCCAAAACCCCCCGGGCTTCGGACAGGCGGGTCAGGAACGTGTCGTCGCCCCACGGCCAGGTCGGCTCGCCGGCCGGGGCGACGGTGGTGGCCTCCTGGTCGGCCGGGTCCGGGAAGGCGGCCGCGACCAGGGCGGCGAGGTCGGCCGGCGAGACCCCTCGCTCGACCTGGAGTCGCTTGTCCGGGCCGACCCCGTCCCGGTAGCGGGCCTCGTCGTACACCCACCGGCGGAGGAACAAGGCCTCGTCAAGGGACAAGCTCATCCGGTGGCGCGTGTTCGGCATCGGTGTAACCAGTCCGGGGCGGGTGGGTTCCGGGTTGGACGACCCGGCGGGGCCGGTGTGGTCTTTCGTAGGGTGGGTCGAGCGGGCCGGCTTTGCGGCCCGCGATGCCCCACCATCTTCCCCGTGGTGGGGCGTCCCGGACCGCGGACGGTCCGCTCGACCCACCCTACCAAACCACCGCCCCGCCGTCCCCGCCCCGCTACACTTCCCGTATGAACACCACCCTCGCTGCGCAGCCCGCCCGCACGGGCGGCTCGCCGTCCGTCTCCCAACCCGACCCCATCGCCCGGATGAAGGCCGTCGTCGGGCCGGACAACGTCCTCACCTCGGCCGCCGAACTCGCCGTCTACGAGTGCGACGGGTACACGGTCGAGAAGAACCGGCCCGAAGTCGTTGTGTTCCCGACCACCACCGAGCAAGTGGTCGGGGTGGTGAAGGCGTGCAACGAGCTGGGGCTGCCGTTCCTGGCCCGGGGGGCCGGCACCAGCCTGGCCGGCGGGTGCGTCCCGGTCGGCGGCGGGGTGATGATCGGGCTGGCCCGGATGAAGCGCATCCTCGAAGTCAACGTCCGCGACCGGTACGCCGTCGTCGAGCCGGGCGTCGTCAACGTCTGGCTGACCAACGCCCTCAAGCCGTTCGGCTACCACTACGCCCCGGACCCGTCCAGCCAGGGGGCCTGCACCATCGGCGGGAACGTGGCCACCAACAGCGGCGGCCCGCACACCCTCAAGTACGGCGTCACCGTCAACCACATCCTCGGCGTCGAACTCGTCCTGCCGGACGGCCGGGTGGTCACCACCGGCGGCCCGTGCGAGGACCACCCGGGGTACGACCTGACCGGCACCATCGTCGGCAGCGAGGGCACCTTCGGCGTCGTGACGAAGGTCTGGGTCCGGCTGACCCGCAACCCGGAGGCGTACCGCACCCTGCTCGGGGTGTTCGACTCGATCGACCAGGCGACGAACACGATCAGCGACATCATCGGGGCCGGGATCGTCCCGGCCGCCCTGGAGATGCTCGACAACCTGTTCATCGGGTCGGTCGAGGCGGCGTACAAGCTCGGGTTCCCGCTCGACGCCGGGGCGCTGCTCATCATGGAGGTGGACGGCCTTACCGCGGGGTTACAGGACGAGGCCGACCGGGTCGAGGCGATCGCCACCAAGAACGGCGCCCGGGAGGTCCGCAAGGCGAACACCGAGGCGGAACGCCTGGCCCTGTGGAAGGCCCGCAAGGGGGCGTTCGGCACCGTCGGCCGGCTCGGCTACCCGAGCTACTGCACCCAGGACGGGGTGGTCCCGCGGACCAAACTGCCCGAGGTCATGCGGCACATCCAGGCCGTCAGCCGGAAGTACGGGGTGGCCATCGCCAACGTCTTCCACGCCGGGGACGGGAACATCCACCCGGTGCTGTTGTTCGACGAGCGGGACCCGGTGCAGGTGCGGAACGTGTTGCACGCCAGCCACGACATCCTGGACGAGTGCATCCGGCTGGGCGGGAGCGTGACCGGGGAGCACGGCATCGGCGTCGAGAAGCTCGACTTCATGCCCAAGCTGTTCGCCCCGGACGACCTGTCATTCATGCTCCGCTTGCGGTCCGCGTTCAACCCGGACGGCCGGTGCTCGCCCGGCAAGCTGTTCCCGACGGCCGGCGGGTGCGCCGAGCCGGCCATCCACGTCACCAAGCCGAACCGCCGGGC
>JAIEQN010000418.1 GCA_019747685.1 Gemmataceae bacterium | reverse complement strand
GACCGGCCGGTCCTCGTCCCGGATCGGCACCTCGCCGACGGCCACGATGCCGTCGTTCGGCTCGGCCCCGAACGGCGACCACCGGCCCCGTGGCCCGGCCGTCCCGGCGATCAGGGTGTACGGGACGGCCGGCGGTGGGAGGGCGGGGATGGTGGTGGGGCAGGCCAGGAACCGGCCGCAGTCGCGGGTCAGCCAGCGGAACGGGAAGAACCGCGACGCGATCCGGGCCAGCCCCGCCGACCGGTTCGGGGTGCCGAGCATCACCAGCCGGTGAACCCGGAGTTCCGGGACGGCCGGCAGGGAGAGTCGCAGGAGCAGCCCGCCGAGCGAGTGGCCGACCAGCCCGACCGGCCGGCCCGATCGGGCGAGCGTCCGGAGCCGGTCGGCCAGCCGGTAGACGATCCGGTCGAGGGATTCGAGCGTCGGCGAGTAGCCGAAGAAAGCGGTCCGGTGGCCGGCCCGGCGGAGGGCGGCGGCCAGCCCGAACAGCGACACCGGCGTCCGCCCGAGACCGTGGACGAGGAGGACGGTCATGGGCGTCGCGTCGGCGTCGCGGACCGCGCCCGCCGGGCGGATGGCGGCGGACGCGGTTGCCGCAGTGTGGCTTGCCAAACTAGGGTCTGAAGACCGAGACCGTACGAACGTGAGGCGGCCCGCCGGGTTATCGGCGGGCCGGTGGCGGCGAGTCCGCGCGGGGCGACTACGCCACCGGCTTCTTCGGGTACTTCACCGCCGGGAGTGACTCGCGCGGGAGGTCTTCCGACGTGAAGGTGATCTTCTTGACCGGGTGGAGCTTGCCCGTTTTCGGGTCCTTCCACCCGCGGATGCGGACCTTCGGGCCGTCGAACTGACAGTCCCAGCCGTGGTTCGTGCGGAGGCCGAACGCGATATGAATCGCCAGGGCCTCGGCCGACCCACCCCCGCCGAGGTTGTAGTTGAACGTCAGGGGCTTTTTTAGCCCCTCCAGTTCGAACACGCCCTCCATCTTGTACCGGTCGTCGGGCCCGTCGTCCGGCTTGCCGACGGGCGAGCAGGTGACGACGGTGCATCCCGCATCGGGGTCGAGGCGACCGAGCCAGGTGCCGGCCGCCGAGGCGCTGCTGACGCCGATCGCCAATAGCGCCAGGGGCAGGTAGGATTTGTGCATAGCCACCTCGCGGTGTGAGGGTGTCCGTCCCACCCGGCCACGTCCAACTAAGGGTTGTGGAACACGACCGGGTCGCCGTTGAAGGTGTTGGTGTGGGTCACGTCGACGCTGCAGAACGAGGAGGTCACCCAGTTGAACGTGAGTACTCCGCCGTTGGCGGTCGCGCTCCCGATGCCGTCGTTCCGGAGGGCCTGGGCGAAGGTACTCGCGACCCCGGCAACGCTCGTCCCGCCCAGGAACGAGAGCGTCTTCGTGTAGGTCTCGGTCGTGGTGTAAACCGTCAGCGTGATCGTGTCCGCGGCGATCAGACCCTGGGACGGGGGCTGCGCGACACCCATCCGGGTGAAGTCGACCGTGATGACCGTCAGATAGTCCGGCGGCCCGACGCCGGACCCGCCGTCAGGAACCCAGCGTTCCTCGAACCCTTCCAGCCGGGGCCGGAACCGGTTCCTGTCGACCGTGGCGGTGCGGGCGATGCCGCCCCTCTTGGAGCCGAGCCACCAGCGGGCCATCGGAGACTCCTTCCTGCGTGTCGCGAAAGTGCTGGGCGACAACAGTCGGGTGGGAAGGTAACAGCACCCCCCCCGCTGTCAATAGAGAATTATTGTGAAAAATTCACGGACTTTCCGGAGCGACGGGTAGACCGTTCCGGGGTGATGGTTGGGTCACCCCGGCAGCAGGTCCTTCACCGCGTCTTGCTCCTCCAGCAACTCGTTCAGCGTGACCTTCAGCTTCTCCTGGCCGAAGGCGTCGTGGGTCAGCCCCTCGACCACCTTCCACGCCTTCCCCTCGACGGTACACGGGTAGCCGAACACCAGCCCGGGCGGGACGCCGTACTCGCCCTTCGAGATGACCGCCGAGCTGGTCCAGTCGCCGCCGGGCGTCCCCTTGATCCAGGTCTTGACGTGGTCGATCGCCCCGTTGGCGGCCGACAGGGCGCTGGACAGCCCCCGGGCCTTGATGACCGCCGCCCCCCGGGTCTGCACCATCGGCACGAAGGTGTTCTGCAGCCAGTCCCGGTCGGTGATCGACTCGACCGCCGGCTTGCCGTTGATCTTGGCGTTGGCGAAGTCCGGGTACTGGGTGTTCGAGTGGTTCCCCCAGATGGTCACGTTCGACACCGCGCCGTTGGGAACCCCCGCCTTCCTGGCCAGGGCCGACACCGCCCGGTTGTGGTCCAGCCGGGTCATCGCGCTCCACCGCTCGGCCGGGATGTCGCGGCCGTTGCGGTAGGCCACCAGGCAGTTGGTGTTGCACGGGTTGCCGACGATCAGGATGCGGACGTCCGGGGCCGCCCGCCGGGCCAGGGCCTGCCCCTGGCCGACGAAGATGCGGCCGTTCAGCCCGAGCAGGTCCTTCCGCTCCATCCCTTGCTTCCGCGGGGCCGCCCCGACGAGCAGCGCCCAGTCGCAGCCGTCGAACGCCCGGAGCGGGTCGTCGGTGACATCCACCTCGGCCAGGGTCGGGAACCCGCAGTCGTCGAGTTCCATCGCCACCCCTTCGAGGGCCTGGAGGGCCGGGGTGATCTCCAGCAGTTGCAGCCGGACCTTGGTGTCCGGGCCGAACACCTCGCCGGACGCCAGCCGGGCGAGCATCGAGTACGCCACCTGACCGGCCGCCCCGGTCACCGCCACCCGGACCGTCTTCGCCATGGGAGAGTCCTGCTGTTGGTGGCACAGGCCGGCCGGCCTGTGGTCGCTGGTAGGGCCGGCCGTGCCGGCCCTACCGCCGTCAGACTAGCGACCGCCGGGCGGTCCGGCCGGCCCTCGCCTGAGAACCGCCCCGATCGTATTAGTAGGGTATCTCCCGGTCGGGCGGCACGGACAGGCGGTCGGCGGCGGGGGAGTACCACCCGGAGGGCGAGATGGCCGCGGTCAAGGTCGGGATCAACGGGTTCGGGCGGATCGGCCGGCTGGTCTTCCGGGCCCTCGTCGAACAGGGGTTGCTCGGCAAGCAACT
The DNA here is from genome assembly GCA_019747685.1 of Gemmataceae bacterium. Classification (GTDB taxonomy): domain Bacteria; phylum Planctomycetota; class Planctomycetia; order Gemmatales; family Gemmataceae; genus Urbifossiella. The sequence continues at coordinate 3,306 of JAIEQN010000418.1, read as the reverse complement.
GGACGTGGTGGCCGTCAACGACCTCGTTCCGGCCGACAACCTGGCGTACCTCTTGAAGTACGACTCGACCCAGGGGAAGTTCGCCGGCGAGGTGGTCAGCCGGAGGTCGCCCGGGGCGGCCGAGGACGACATCCTGTCGGTCGACGGGCACGACATCAAGTGCCTGGCCGTCAAGGAAGGCCCGCAGGCCCTGCCGTGGAGGGACCTGGGGGTCGAGTACGTCGTCGAGTGTACCGGCCTGTTCACCGAGGCCGCCAAGGCCCGCGGGCACATCGCCGCCGGGGCCAAGAAGGTCATCATCTCGGCCCCGGCGAAGGAAGAAGACATCACCGTCGTGATGGGCGTGAACCACGAGAAGTACGACGCCGGCAAGCACCACATCGTCTCGAACGCCAGTTGCACCACGAACTGCCTGGCCCCGGTCGTCCACGTCCTCCTGAAGGAGGGTTACGGGATCGAAGAGGGGCTGATGACGACGGTGCATAGCTACACGGCCACCCAGAAGACGGTGGACGGGCCGTCGAAGAAGGATTGGAAGGGCGGCCGGTCGGCGGCCATCAACATCATCCCGAGCACCACCGGGGCGGCCCGGGCGGTCGGGCTGGCCATCCCCGAGGTGAAGGGGAAGTTGACCGGGATGTCGTTCCGGGTGCCGACCCCGACGGTATCGGTCGTCGACCTGACGGTCAAGACCGTCAAGGAGACGAGCTACAAGGACATCTCGGCGGCCATGAAGCGGGCCAGCGAGACGTACCTGAAGGGCATCCTGGCGTACACCGCCGACGAGGTCGTCTCGACCGACTTCATCCACGACCCGGCCAGCAGCATCTACGACGCCGGTAGCGGGATCGAGCTGAACAACCGCTTCTTCAAGCTGGTGTCGTGGTACGACAACGAGTGGGGCTATAGCAACCGCTGCGTCGACCTGCTCAAGTACATGATCCAGAAGGGCTAAGGTAGGCGAAGACTGGCCCGCTGATGACGCAGCGTCCGCCGCAGATGAAGCCGGGATCAGAACAAAAACCTTGTGTCCGATCCGGCTTCCGTCTGCGGGCTCTGATCTGCGTCATCAGCGGGCCAGTCTTCTTCCGGAGACCGCCATGCCGAAGAAGACCATCGCCGATCTCGGCGACCTGAGGGGGAAAACGGTCCTCGTCCGGGTCGACTTCAACGTCCCGCTCGACAAGAAGACTGGCGCGGTAAAGAACGACCGCCGCATCCGCGGTGCGTTGCCGACCGTCCAGAAGTTGCTCGACGTCGGGGCGGCGGTCGTGGCCATGAGCCACCTCGGCCGGCCGGAGAAGGCCACCCCGGAGGAGCGCAAGAACCTGACGATGGACAAGGTCGCCGCCCGGTTCGGCGAGCTGCTCGGCAAGCCGGTTCAGGTGGTCCGGCCGGCCGCCACGGCCGCCGTCCAGGCGATGAAGCCGGGGGACGTGGTCCTCCTTGAGAACCTCCGGTTCGACCCCCGCGAGCAGAAGAACGACCCCGAGTTCGCGGCCGCGATTGCCGCCCTCGGTGACGCCTACGTCAACGACGCCTTTGGCACCTGCCACAACGACCACGACGCCAGCATGGTGGCCGTCCCGGCGGCCCTGAAGGCGGCCGGCAAGCCCCGGGCCGTCGGCCTGCTGGTCGAGCGGGAGCTGCACGTCATCGACAACCTGCTCGGCAGCCCGAAGCGGCCGCTCATCGGGATCATGGGCGGGGCCAAGGTGTCGGACAAGATCGCCTTCATCAACGCCCTCCTGGCCAAGGTCGATCACCTCCTGATCGGCGGGAAGATGGCCTACACCTTCCGCAAGGCCCAGGGCGTCGATGTCGGCAACATGAAGGCCCCCGACGAGGAGCTGGACAACGCCCGGAAGCTGCTCCACCACGTCGACCGGATGATGACCCTGCCGACGGACTACCTGGTGGCCAACTCGGACGACCTGACCGACACGAAGGTGGTGACCGGAAGCATCCCGGCCGGGTACGAGGGGGTGGACATCGGGCCGGAGACGACCGCCCACTTCGGGAACAAGGTCCGCCAGGCCGGGACGGTCATCTGGAACGGCCCGGTCGGGTGGTTCGAGAAGCCGGCGTTCGCGGCCGGGACGAAGGGCGTGGCCGCGGCGATGGCCAAGGCGTCGGCCGACAACGGCGTCGTCACCGTGGTCGGCGGCGGCGAGACGGCCGAGGCCGTCGAGCAGTTCGGCCACGCCGACGAGATGACCCACGTGTCCACCGGCGGCGGGGCGTTCCTGGCCTACGTCGAGGGGAAGCCGTTCCAGTCCCTGGCCCAGATCGACGACAAGTGACCGTCGGGCCGCGGGTCCGGATCGCTCCGGTCTCCCGCCCCACCACCAACGGCCGGCCGCCGATGCCCGACCCCAGCCCCCCGATCCCCGAGACCCGGACCCCGCCCCCGTCATCGGCCGACCGGCCGAAGCGGGGAGTCCCCGAGGGGCTGTGGCTCCGCTGCCCGGGGTGCCACAAGACGGTCTACAAGAAGGAGGTCGAGGCCCGGCTGTACGTCTGCCCGGAGTGCGACCACCACCACGCCGTCCCGGTCCGGGACCGGATCGCCCAACTGCTGGACGCCGACAGCTTCGAGGAGTGGGACGCACACCTGGCCCCGCTCGACCCGCTCGGGTTCGTCGACCGCATCCCGTATGCCAAGCGGATCGAGGACGAGCAGGCCAAGACCGGGGTGAAGGACGCGGCCGTGTGCGGCAAGGGGTTCATCCGCGGCCGGCCGGTGGTCCTCGGCGTCACCGACTTCCAGTTCATGGCCGGGAGCATGGGGTCGGTGGTCGGCGAGAAGCTGACCCGGGCCGCGGAACGGGCGACCGAGCTGCGGCTGCCGCTGATCTTCGTCAGCGGGTCCGGCGGGGGGGCCCGGATGCAGGAGGGCATCCTGTCGCTGATGCAGATGGCCAAGGTGTCGGCCGCCCTGGCCCGGTACGACGCGGCCGGCGGGTTCTACGTCGGGGTGCTGACCAACCCGACCATGGGCGGGGTCGCCGCGAGCTGGGCCTTGCAGGGCGACGTGACCCTGGCCGAGCCGGGGGCGATGGTCGGGTTCGCCGGCAAGCGGACCATCTGGAACACCGTCCGGCTCGAACTCCCCGAAGGTTTCCAGACCAGCGAGTTCCTGCTCAAGCACGGGTTCGTCGACCGGATCGTCCACCGCCGGGACCTCCGCACCGAGGTCGCCCAGCTCATCGACTACTGCCAGATCGTTTAGAGCCTGTTATGGACCTAACGGGTTGCGGGTCCGGCCTTTAGTGGTATGGGCGAGTCGCGGCGGGGGTGCCCGAG
>JAIEQN010000487.1 GCA_019747685.1 Gemmataceae bacterium | reverse complement strand
CTGCGACAAGGCCTGCCCGGCCCCGACCGCCACCACCCCGGTGCGGGTGGTGATGGCCGGTCCGGCCCGGCCCGCGCCGGCCTTACCGCCGGTGGCCGTCGCGGGCCGGTCGGCGGCCGCGACGTACCGCCCGCTCGGGACGTGGTACAAGGAGGTCCCCGGGGCGGTGGTCAGCGTCGCCTTCGGGCCGGACGGCGACACCCTGACGGCCAAGGTGTGCGGCCACTGCGACGGGACGACCGCCACCGTCACCCTGACGGCCGACTGCGCGGTGACGAAGGACGGGACGGTCCACGGGGTCGTCACCGGCGGGGATGTCGAGGTGGTGGACGGGAAGGACCTGCCCGGGGCCGACCGGCAGAGCCTGGCGGCGGCGGTGCAGGGGCTGGTCGACCAGCCGTTCGCGTTCCGCTGCCGGCCGGCCGACGGCGGGCTGATGGTCAGCGGGGTGCGGGCGGCCACCGCCAAGCCGGTCGCGGCCGACCTCCTGCCGCCGGACGGGTTGTTGACCGGGAAGTTCCGGCACGCGGCCGACGGGCAGGTCCCGGCCCCGAAGCCGGCCGCCGGCGGGCTGGCCCGGCCGACCGTGTCGTTCGACGGGCCGCCGGTCGTCCACGAGCGGGTGGAGCTCGTCCAAACCCTGCCGCCGCACGTCGTCTGCCCGCCGCTCGCCTGCCCGTCGGTGCCGTGCCCGGCCGGGGTGCCGGGCGACGCCTGGCAGACGCTGGTCGGGACGTTCGGCGAGATGATGCAGGCGACCTGCCCGCCGCCGATGCCGACCTGTGTACTGCCGCAGCCCGTCCGGCTGCCGGGCCCGGTCACGCTCACCCCGTACTCGGCCCCGGTGGTCCTGGCCCAGCCGTGCCCGGTCCCGTGCCCGCCGCAGGTGGTGGTGACCGCCCCGTGCCCGGCCGCCCCGCCGGTGGCCGTCGCCCCGGTCACCTACACCGTGCCCCTGTCGCCGGCTGCCCCGGCGATGCCGGCGGCCCGGCCGACCGGGCCGCCGGTCGGGACGTGGTGCCGGGAAGTCGGGCCGCTGCATACCACCCTGGCCGTCAAGGACGGCTGCCTGACCATGACCGCCACCATGACCGGCGAGGAGGCGGGCAAGACCGTCGCCCAGGTGCTGCTGGTCACGGCCGACTGTTACGCCACCCGGGACGGGCTGGTCGGGGTCGTCACCGGGGCCGACCTCCTGTTCGACGGGGACCTGCCGGGGGACAAGGCCGGCGAGCTGGTGGCGGCGGTGGCCGAGTTCGGCAAGGCGGCCCAGAAGGGGCTGTGCGGGATGCCGTTCGCCCTGTCGTGCCGGGTGGTCGACGGCGGGCTGATGGTCAGCAACGTCCGGCTGGCGGCCGGCCCGGGCTGGGATGCCCGGGCGGCCGACGGGCTGGCCGACGGCAGCTTCCTGGCCGGGCGGTACAAGCCGGCCGGGGAGAAGGCGGCCCGCAAGCCGATGTCGGTGAAGGTGTCCACGACCGAGGGGACGACCCCGCGGCACCTGGAGCACCAGCCGCAGTACTTCCCGCCCGAGCCGTCCTTCCCGCTGGCCCGGGAACTGGCCGCCCTGGAGGTCGCGGCCGGGCGGTGCGAGGTCGCCCCGGAGCCGCGGGAGGTGGGCCGGCCGGCGGCCGCGTGCGAACACGCCTGTGCCGGCGTCGGCACCCTGGTCGGGGCCTGCCCGGCGACGCCGGCCAAGCTGTCGGTCGCCGACGTGGCCCAGCTCAGCAAGGCCGGCCTCGGGGACGAGGTGATCGTCACCCAGCTCCGGCTGACCGGCAGCACCTTCGCCCTGTCGGTGGCCGACCTGGTCGCCCTGAAGCGGGCCGGGGTGTCGGACGCGGTGATCGTCGAGATGCAGACCGGCGGGGCGGGCCAACTCACCCCGGAGCGGATCCACGGCGGGGTTCTGGACAAGTCCGACCCGAACACCCGGGTGCAGCAGCCCCTCAACCAGTCGGAGGACCTCCGCCCGGTGAGCGAGCAGTGGCGGCGGTTCTGGTTCGCCGACCAGCCGAGCCACCTGACCCCGGAGCGGGTCCACGGCATGACGTGGTGAGACTGGCAGGCACAGGCCGGGAGGCCTGTGCCACCAGGGATTGGTTCCTGGTGGTACAGGCCTCCCGGCCTGTGCGGCTCACCCGGCCCGCCCCTCCAGGTAATCCACCAACTTGCCGAACGGGTCGAAGCCGACCACGTTCGGGGCGTCGGCCACGAAGTTGGACAGCGCGTTCACGTCGTAGTAGACGATCCGGCCGTCCCGGTCGTCGGTCATGTACTCGATCCCGCCCACGTCGATCCCGGCCGCCTGCACGATCTGCTCGCACGCCGCGACCACCTCCCGCGGCGGCGTGTACCCCTCCACCTTCAGCCCCGTCTTCGGGGCGTCGACCGGGCAGGCCGCCCGGACCAACTCGACCCCGTCGGCCCGCTGGCAGATGTCGGCCGGGCAGAGGTTGAACGACTCGCCGGTGGTGTAGACCTGGATCGCGTACAGGAACCTCCCGCCCAGGGTTTCCACCCGGGTGATGTGCCCGCCCCGGGCCGGGACGTACTCCTGCACCAGGGCGGTGTGGTCCACCCCGAAGTCGAGCCGGTCGGCGGCTGCCGCGTCCCGCAGCACCCCCAGCGAGTCGTACCGGACGATCCCGGCCCCGCTCCCACCGACGTTCGCCTTGACCACCACCGGGAACCGCAGCCCGTCGGCGACCTCGGCGGCGCGGCTCGCGTGGTTGATGACCCTGGCCCTCGGGTACGGCAGCCCGAGCGATTCGAGCAGGGTCAGTTGCCGGGCCTTCGAGGTTTCGAACGTGAACGCCGACAACCCGTTGACCACCGGCAGCCCGACCCGCTCCAGGTGGGCCAGGTAGCCGAGGGTGAAGAACATGCCCTGGACCCCGCCCCGCAGGTAGGCCGACGGACTCATCCGGTTGAACAGGAGCGAGTACGGCGGCCGGCCGTCGGCCGGGTCGTAGAGGTGTGCCCGGGGGTCGAGCCGGACGAACGGAATGCCGCGGCGGTCGAGTTCGGCGAACAGCGGCCGGAACCAGTCCGGGTGCTCGTGGTAGATGGCGAACGGGAGCAAGGGGAACTCCGGATCAGGGCTCACAGGCCGGGAGGCCTGTGCCACCAGGGCACTATACTCCTCCCGCGGTGGCACAGGCCTCCCGGCCTGTGCGGCCCGCCGGACCGGCACCCGAGTTGCAGTTCCCCCGGCGGGAACCCGCCCGCCCAGTTGGATGTACCGCCATGGCGACCGCCGCCGACCTCCCGCCCGAACTCGCCGGCCCGACCCCGCCGTCGGCCAACGACCGCCCCCGGTTGATCGCCCTCGGGCTGCTCACCCTGGTCGGGGTGGTGGCCTGCGGGCTGGTGGCGTACCCGTTCCTGCCGGCCCTAGCCTGGGCGGTCGCCCTGGCGGTCATCGCCTACCCGATGCACGCCCGGCTGGCCAAGGTGATCCCGTGGCCGAACTGGGCGGCCGGGGTGTCCACCACCGTGGTCGTCGTCGTCCTGCTCGTCCCGGTCCTACTGGTCGGCGACCGGCTCGTCCGGGAGGCGACCGCGGCCGGGTCGGCCGGCGGGCGGCTGGCCCGGGAGGGGTGGGTCGAGCAGGCCGCCGGGCGGGTCCCGTACGGGCAGCAGGCGGTCGACTGGGTGCGGGCGAACGTGGACGTAGAGGCCGAGGGGCGGAACGTCCTGTCCCGGCTGGCCGGGGACGCCGCCCTGCTCGCCCAGGGGACCCTGTGGGGGCTGGTCCAGGCCCTGGTGTGCGTGTTCGTCCTGTTCTTCGCGTTCCGCGACGCCCACCACCTGCGGGCGTCCGCCCGGGGCCTCTCCCCGCTCACCACGAAGGAGGCCGACTACCTGTTCCGGCGGGTGTCCGACACCGTCTACGCGACCGTCTACGCCACCGTCGTCACCGGCGTCCTCCAGGGGGCGACCGGGGGCCTGATGTTCTGGCTGCTCGGGTTGCCGGCCCCGGTCCTGTGGGGGGTGGTGATGGTCATCCTGGGCATCCTCCCGGTGGTCGGGGCGGTCCTGGTTTGGGTGCCCGCGGCCGTCTACCTGGCGACCGTGGACCGGTGGGGGGCGGCCGCCGCCCTGGTGGCCTGGGGGGTGCTGATGGCCGGGCCGGTGTGCAACTACGTTTATGCCGCCCTGGCCGGCGGGCGGATGCGGCTCCACCCGGCCCCGGTGCTGGTCGCCTACGTCGGCGGGCTGGCCGTGTTCGGCCTGTCCGGGATGGTCCTCGGGCCGGTCGTGCTGGCCGTCACCGTCGGGCTGATCGACGTGTGGCGGCACCGGCTCGACCCGGCCGCCGCCCCGGCCCCGGCGACCGCCGCCGGCGACTGGGCTGAGCCGGGCCGGGTCCCCGGCCCGGCGACCCACAGCGACCGCCCGGCCGCAGTCACGGTGTAGGTCTGACACGCCCGGATGGTTCCAGCCCGGACACACACCCCTCGGCTGACGAATCGGTTTGCGGGCTGACACATCCGGTCGCGGCCGAACAAATCCGGGTCAGTTCGACGCCCGGGCCAATAACCCCACCGTCTCCCTCATCGACGGGAAGGCCAGGTCGGCCGGGTCCACGTCGGCCGGGGGGTGCCACTCGATCCCGGCCACCTCGTCCGCCGCCCGGGCCGTCTCCGGGGCCACCGCCTCGGCCGTGAAGATCAGGTCGACCACCGGGTACGTCACCCCCCGGTACTCGTACCGGTTCGGGACCGAGGCCAGGAAGGCGACCCGCTCGACCTCCAGCCCGACCTCCTCCCGGACCTCCCGGCGGAGGCCCTCGACGGCCCCCTCGCCGGCGTCCAGGAACCCGCCGGGTAGCCCGAGCTTCCCCTTCTGTGGGTCGTGGGCCCGGCGGACGAGCAGCACCCGCCCGGACCCGTCGAACACCCACGCCCCGGCCGCCACCGCCGGGTTGAAGAACAGGGTCAGGTCGCAGCCGGGGCAGCGGAAGGGGGCTCGGCCGGCCTCGGCCGGCGGGCGGGCCGCCCCGCACCGGGGGCAGAACCGGAACAGCTCGGCCGGCAGCATCGGCGGCTCCAGCGGCGGGCGGGCGCCGCCCATTTTACGCCCCGGCGGGCGGTGTTGACCGACGAGGGGGGCTGGCGGTTGACAGGGCGGGCGGCCGGCGTAAGCCGGCTGTTCCCCGCCCTCTCACCTTGAGGGAGAGGGCAGCCGGCCGCAGGCCGGCGGGTGAGGGGACGTGCCGGCCTTCCTTCCCCTCACCCGGTTGGTTCGCTCCGCTCACGAACCACCCTCTCCCTCAAGGGGAGAGGGTCAGAACCGGGGCTCACGCCCCCCGCCCGCCGGGATGTCGTCATGCTCACCGCCGCCCGCCGGCTGCTGGAGCTGATCCGGTTCGGCCACACCGTCTTCGCCCTGCCGTTCGCCCTCTTGGCCGCCGTGCTGGCCTGGCAGGACGAGCCGTTCCGGTGGCCGGACCTGCTCGGCATCCTGCTGGGCATGGTGTTCGCCCGGTCGGCGGCGATGGCCTTCAACCGACTTGCGGACCGGGACATCGACGCCAAGAACCCCCGCACGGCCGGCCGGCACCTGCCGGCCGGGCTGCTGTCGGCCGGGGCCGTCTGGGCGTTCCTCGTCGCCTGCTGCGTCGGGTTCGTCGCCTCGACGCTGATCTTCTTGTACCGCGAGCCGCCGAACCCGTGGCCCTTGTACCTGTCCGGGCCGGTGCTGCTGTTCGTCCTCGGGTACTCACTGGCCAAGCGGTTTACGAGCCTGGCCCACCTGTGGCTGGGGGCGGCCCTGATGCTTGCCCCGGTGGCCGCGTGGATCGCGGTGCGGGGGCCGGTGGACATGGCCGTCCCGCTGGTCCTCGGGGCGGCGGTGATGGGGTGGGTGGCCGGGTTCGACGTGCTCTACGCCTGCCAGGACGCGGCGTTCGACCGGGCGGCCGGGCTGCACAGCCTGCCGGCCCGGCTGGGGGTGCCGGCCGCCCTGCGGGTGGCCGCCGGGTGCCACGCCGCCATGTTCGGGCTGCTGGTCGCCCTGCCCCTCGCGTCCCCGCACCTGGGGGCGGTCTACCTGGCGGGGCTGGCCTTGATCGGCGGGCTGCTCGTCTACGAACACGCGCTGGTCCGGGCCGACGATCTGTCCCGGGTGAACCGGGCGTTCTTCCACGTCAACGGGGTCATCAGCGTCGGGCTGCTGGTCTTGGTGCTGGTGCAGCTCGCCGTGAAGTAGCGCGGGTTCTGTTCGGGTGTGGCGGGCGGCCGTTGTCCGTAGGGCCGGCTGTGCCGGCCGGCCGGCACAGCCGGCCCTACCTCGCTGGTGCAGTTGGCGGGGAAGTAGGGCACGCACCGCGTGCCGCGGGGAAGCCGGCACGCGGTGCGTGCCCTACCAGGGGCGGACGACCATCGCC
>JAIEQN010000675.1 GCA_019747685.1 Gemmataceae bacterium | reverse complement strand
CGGTCGACCGGGGCGAGCGGCCCCCCCCCGTCGAGCGGCCGGCCCCGCCCGAGCGGCCCCTGCGGCCCGGGGTCGGCTCCCGGCTGGACGACCTGTACCGGATGCCGATGCCCAAGCTCTTCGCCCTGGCGGAGAAGGAGGGCATCCACGACCACACCGGGATGAACCGGGGGCAGCTCATCATCGGCATCGTCCGCCGGCAGATCGAGCGGGGCGACAAGGTGATCGGGTCCGGCACCCTGGAGGTCCTGCCGGACGGGTACGGGTTCCTCCGCAGCCAGGCCCACAACTACCTGGCCAGCCCGGAGGACATCTACGTCTCGCCGTCGCAAATCCGCCGGATGAGCCTGCGGACCGGGCTGGTCGTGGAGGGCCCGATCCGGCTGCCGATCGAGAACCAGGACAACTTCGCCCTGATGCAGATCGAGCTGGTCAACGGCAAGCTGCCCGACGAGGGCACCGCCGTCACCAGCTTCGAGGACCTGACGCCGTTGCACCCGAACGCCCGGCTCCAACTGGAGGCGGCCCCGGACGACCTGTCGATGCGGATCGTGGACATGGTCACCCCGGTCGGCAAGGGGCAGCGGGGGCTGATCGTCGCCCCGCCCCGGACCGGGAAGACCATCCTGCTCTCCAAGATGGCCAACGCCATCATCAAGAACCACCCCGACGCCTACGTCTTCGTCCTCCTAGTGGACGAGCGGCCGGAGGAAGTGACGGAGATGCAGCGGCTCGTCCAGAGCCCGAACGCCGAGGTGGTGGCCAGCACCTTCGACGAGCCGCCGGAGGAGCACATCCACGTCGCCGAGATCGTGCTGGAGAAGGCCAAGCGGATGGTCGAGGGGAAGCGTGACGTGGTCATCCTGCTCGACTCGATCACCCGCCTCGCCCGGGCCCACAACACCGAGGCCCCGGGCGGCGGCAAGCTCCTGTCCGGCGGTCTCGATAGCAACGCGATGCAGAAGCCGAAGCGGTTCTTCGGGGCCGCCCGGAACGTCGAGGAGGGGGGGAGCCTGACCATCCTGGCGACCGCGCTCATCGACACCGGCAGCCGGATGGACGAGGTGATTTTCGAGGAGTTCAAGGGGACGGGCAACAGCGAGCTGCACCTGGATCGCCGGCTGGTCGAGAAGCGGGTCTACCCGGCCGTCGACGTGAACCGGTCGGGGACCCGGAAGGAAGAGCTGCTGATGCACCCGGAGGAGTACGACCGGGTCCGCATCCTGCGGAAGGTCCTGGCCGACATGCACCCGGTCGAGGCGATGGAGCTGCTCATCAACCGGGCCAAGAAGACCAAGAGCAACGCCGAGTTCCTCTTGTCGATGAACCTGGGATGACGAGTCGGCGAGCCGGGAGCGTGAGCGACCGGAGTACCAGACCTCCGGTCGCTCACGCTCCCGGCTCGCCAGGGCAGCACGACACCCCCGTTCGCGGCCCGCCGCGGGCGGGGGTGTTGGCGTTCCCGGGGCCGCCCATGACGGAAGCCGAGTGGCTGGCCGGCACCGACGCCCGGGCGATGCTCGCCCACCTCGACCCGCCCCCGGGCGACCGGCGGCTGATCCTATTCGCCGCCGGCTGCTGCCGGCTTTACTGGCCGACCTTACCCCGGCCGGAGGGCGCGGAACTCGACCCGTATGGGTGGGCCGAGCAGAGAAGCCTGGGGGGGGGCGATCGACTGGGCCGAGCAGTTCGCGGACGGGGCGACCCCGCACGGCGCCGCGTACTACCTCGTCTTCGAATACGGCCTGGAAGCCACGCCGTTCCACTGGGGTAGAGTGGGCTTCGAGGACGAGGGCGAGGACGAGCGCCCAAAGACCGATTTTTGGTCGCGGGCCGACGAGATCGACGACCGGTCGGCACACGACCTCCGGCGACTCTCGGGCCGCGTCGTTTGGCCGGTCGAGCCGGTCGAGCCGCTGTTCACGGCGGACGAGTTAAGACAGTTCGCCGAGCCGTGGTACCGGGCGGCGACTTTCGTGTACCACCTCCCGGGGCTGTATGACCCCGGGCCGGGAAATACGTCGTACGTCACCCGGCTGCCGCACCACGCCGATCGGCTGCTCCGCCCGGACCTACTCCGGTGCGTGCTCGGCAACCCGTTCCGGCCCGCCGTGTTCGACCCGGAGTGGCGGACCTCCACCGTGGTCGCCCTGGCCCGGGGGATGTCCGACGGGCGGGACTTCGCCGCCATACCCATCCTGGCCGACGCCCTCCAGGACGCCGGGTGCGAACACCCCGACCTCCTGGCCCACTGCCACGACCCGGAGCAGGCCCACGTCCGCGGCTGCTGGGTGGTCGGTCTGGTGCTGGGGAAGGCGTGACGCTACCCTGCCGGCGAGGAGGAGCCGCCGATGAAACCGGCCTGGCCGCTCGACCTGCGTAAACGGGTGCCGCCCGGGCCGCCCCGGCCTATCCGCTGGACCACGGACCAGTTCCACCACCTCGGCGACCTCGGGGTGTTCGAGGGCCGCCGGGCGATGCTTCTCGATGGGGTCGTCCTGGAGGAGGGCCAGGAGTCGCCGGCCCACTGCTGCGCCCGCGGGCTGGTCGCCGACTTCTTCTACCGTGCATTCCCCGGCTGCTACCTCACCCAGCGGACGCCCCTGGTCTTAGGCTCAGCTACCGCCCTGGACCCGGACATCGCCGTCGTCTCCGGTAACCCCCGGGACTACATCGCCGCCCACCCAACGACGGCCGTGTTCGTCACCGAGGTCGCCGACTTCTCGGTCCTGTTCGACACGACGACAAAGGCCGGTCTGTACGCGACCGCCGGGGTCGCAGACTACTGGGTGGTGGACGTGGACGGCCGGCAGCTCTTCGTGTTCCGCGACCCGGTCCCGCTGCCGGCCGGCCTCGGGACCACCGCCTACCGGACCCGCCGGACGTTCGGCCCGGCCGATTCGGTCGCCCCCCTGGCCGCCCCGAACTCGCCCGTGAAGGTCGCCGACCTGCTGCCCTGAACCGGGAATAATCCCCGCCGGCCGGGATCACACCTCCGCCGGGCACCCTCCGCACATCCGAACGACCGCCCGGCCCCCCGCGAACCCCGATCGGAGGTCGCCATGAAGCGGCTCGCGCTTCCCGGGCTAGCCTGCGCCCTGGCCCTGGCCGTCGCCGGCTGCGGCCCGATGCAGGCCCCGCTGCCCGAACGGCTCGACGACCAGACCCAGAAGAAGGTCGACGACGGCTGGGCCCGGGCGTTCACCCCGCCCGGCCGGTTCGACCACCAGGGGCTGCTCGACCTGATGGTCCTGGCCCAGCCGTACCAGCTCGGGGTCGACGCGCTGACGTTCCGGTCGGAGAAGCGGTTCGCCGGCGGGGCGGCGGTGATGGAGGTCCGCTACGACCGGGCCAGGCCGGCCGACGACCTCTTCTCCGTCACCGTCACCGACCCGGCCGGGAAGGTGATCCGGGCCGAGCGGTACACCCGGGCCGAAGTGAGGGCGGCCGTCGAAGCGTTCCGCACCAACCCGACCGACGACGGGGCCGACCGCCGGGCCGACCGGGAGGCACGGGAGCGGCGGGTGCTGGAGGTGTTCCCGCCGGCGGAGAAGGAGGAGTAACGTCCCCGGCGGGCGGCCGACGTGTCGGTGTGACGATCGCAGATCCGACCGGGTTCGTTGGTTCGGCCGCAGGGTGTGCGTGTTGCCGAACCAAACCAATCCGAGCCGGCCCGTGGTCAGCCGGCCGCGACGCGGGGGTCGGGCGGCGGGGTCTCGTCGTCCACCCGGACCGGCCGGCACTCGGCCATCACCGCCAGGATGCCGTCCCGGGCCGCCAGGAACGCCGCCGCGCACGTCGGGTCGAACTGCCGCCCGGCCTGCCGGCCGACCTCGGCCAGCGCCTCGTCGGCCGGCCGGCCCCTCGCCCCGGGGTGGTACGGCCGGTCCGAGGTCATGGCGTCGAAGGCGTCGGCCACCGCCACGATCCGGGCCAGCAGCGGGATCGCCTCCCCGGCCAGCCGGTCCGGGTACCCGGTCCCGTCCCACCGCTCGTGGTGGCTCCGGGCGATCGGGACGATGGCCCGCATCTCCGGGATGCCGGACAGGATTTCGGCCCCCTTGGTGGTGTGCTCCTGCATCCGGGCGAACTCGGCCGCGGTCAGCCGGCCGGGCTTCCGCAGGATCGCGTCGTCGATCCCGATCTTGCCGATGTCGTGGAGCGGGGTGCCCAGCCGGATCACCTCGAGCTGGTCGGCCGGTAAGCCCAGCTCGGCCGCCAGCACCCCGGCGTACCGGGTCACCCGCTGGGTGTGCCCGCCGGTGTAGTCGTCCCGCAGCTCGACCGCCTGGGCCAGGGCGTTGACCGTCCGGGCGAACAGGTCCCGCTCCCGGCGGAGGAGCTGGGCGGCCTCGATCCCGGCCGACACGTGGGCGGCCAGGGCGTCGGCCAGCAGCAGGTCGTCCTCGGTGAACGGGGCCTGCCACAGCCCGCGGTCCAGGTGCAGCACCCCGAGCCGCCGGCGGGGGGTCCGCAGGAGCACGCACAGGACCGAGGCCATCGCCCCGTCGTGCATGCTCTGGGTGACCTTCAGCTCGTCGTCCCCGGTGACCGTGCTGTACAGGACCGACTCGCCCCGGGCGAACGCCCGGTGGGTCAGCCGCTTCGAGTAGTGGAACCGGCCGGCCGGCTCGCCGTGCCCGACGGCCAGGGCCCGGACCTTCAGGGGCGGGTCCGGCCCGTCCCCGTCGGCCAGCACCACCGCCCCCCGCTGGGCCGACAGGACGCTCACCGCGTCGTTCAGGACGTTGTTCAGCAGCTCGGTCTCGTCCTGGGTCCGGACGAAGTGCTGGCCGGCCCGCAGCAGCGCCTCGAGCTGTGCCCCGGGCCGCGGGGCGTTGTGCCGGTCGACCGCCAGCCGCCGCAGCCCGGCGTCGAACGCCGACGGGACGGTCGCCACCACCTGGCTGGACGGGCACCCGTCCCGGCTGGCGTCGTCCGACTCGACCGACACCGTCACCGTCCCGAACTGGATCACGTCCCGGGGCCGCAGCGGGATCCCGCCCGGGCCGACCCGGACCCCGTTCACGAACGTCCCGTTGGTGCTGTCCAGGTCCCGAACCGTCCACCCGTCCGGGCCGGGGCGGACCTCGGCGTGCCGGCGGCTGACCGAGTTGTCGTCGAGGACGATCTCCAGCGTCCCGAGCCGGCCGGCCCGGAGGACGGCTTCCGCCGCCTCCCAGAGCTGGCCCTGGGCGGGGCCGGACAGCCCTCGCAGCCGGATCGTCTGCCGCACGTCGGCCTCCGTCGCCCCGCCGGGCCGGCGGGGGGGTCGGACCCCGGGGCGGGCGGCCGGGGCGGGCGGGGGGTGGTAACGGGCTGACACGAAGATAGTACAGGACCGCCCCCGCGGCGTCATCGGTCCGCCGGGGACGGATAAAGGAACCGACGAGTAACGACGCGAGAAAGTTCCGGCCGGAGGGGAAAAACAGAGTGGGCAGTGGGCAGTCGGCAGAGGAAGGTCCGAATGTTCTTCTCTACCCACTGCCGGCTGCCCACTGAACTCACGGCCGGTCGTCGCCCCGGCCGAGGACGGTGTCCGTCCGGTCGACCCCGGCGGCCACCCGGCCGGCCCGGTTCCGGTAGATGTCGTCCCCGTCCAGCCCGACGGCCGGGGTGGTGGCGTACCGGGCGTGCCCGCCGAGGTACAGGACGTTCTGCCCGGGGCCGTGCGGGGAGGTCGGGCCGCCCAGCCCGGCCGACCCGGCCGGCAGGTCGGCGCTGACCGGCAGGAGGTCGTTCTCCCCGCCCCAGGTCCGCCGCAGCCCGACCACCTGGCCGCCCGGGCCCTGGTGGCCGAGCGGGAACGTGTACCCGACCGCCGCCGGCCGGACGAGCCCGCCGGCCGGCGGGCCCAGGTCCGGGTCGGCCGGGCAGCCCGGGCGGTAGTCGTCCGGCAGGTGGCCGGCGTCCTTCAGGGCGGCGACGAACGACCCGGCCGTCGGGTACGGGTCGCCCCCGACCTCGGGCAGCCGGCCGGCGTGGTCGTCGGCGTACCCGGCGACCCCCTGGAACAGGGTCCGCAGGTTGTCCCGGCAGGCCACCAGGGCGGCCTCGTGGCGGAGCTTGCCGACGAACGACAGCCCCAGCCCGGCGGCCACCATCCCGAGCCCGCAGGCCACCGCCCAGTCGAGCCGGAACCGCCCGCCGACGGCCCGGACCTCCGGCCGGTCGGCCGGGGCCGGCCGGGGGAGCGGGGCGGCCGGCCCGGCGATCTCGGACAGCAGCCGGTCGAGGGTGTCCGAGGCCGGCGACGGCGGGGGTTCCGGCCGGTGCTCGACCAGGACGGCGGCCAGCCGGGCGATCGTCCGGACGGCCAACCCCGGCGGCGGGGCGGGGTCGTCCCGGTCGGCGGCC
>JAIEQN010000221.1 GCA_019747685.1 Gemmataceae bacterium | reverse complement strand
CCGGCGTACCGGCGGTCGGCCTTGCCCGGCGGCCAGCACATCACCTCGACGCACGGGAACCCCTCGTCGGCGGCGAACGCCAGTACCTCCTCCAGGGTCAGGTCGTGGAGGATGGCGGACACGAACCCGAGCTGCATGGGGAACTCCCGGACGACAGGCCCCGTGGGGCGGTGGTCTCGACCTCCCCCCCTCGCGGGGGAGGTCGGCGAGTTTCGAAGAGACAAGCCGGGGGGGGTGGCACCCGCGGTCTTCCCGCACCTCACCCCCCACCCGCCGGCCTCCGGCCGGCGACCTCCCCCGCGAGGGGGGAGGTGGAGGGGCCGGGTTGTTCGTGGGGGCGGTCCGCGGGTTCGACCGTTATCCACCGACGTTCGCGGTGGCTCCGCAGGATCGCCTCGCAGGCCAGGACCTCGCGGTGCCCGTCGGCGAACGCCGGGTAGAGGTCGTTCGGCCGGCCGTCGACCGCCGCGTAGACGGCCTTGAACAACTGCTTCAGGGTATCGGGAAAGCCCTCGGCGTGACCGCCGGGGTAGTCGGCGAACGGCCGGGCCGCGTCGCCCAGCAACGCCGGGTCGCGGGTCAGGTGTTCGTTCGGCCGGCCGCGGTGGCCGACGTGCAGGGTGTTCGGCTCCTCGCTGTCCCAGGCCAGGGCCGCCCTGCTCCCGGCCAGGTCGAAGCGGATCAGGTTCTTCCGCCCGGCCGTCACCTGGGACACCGTCACGCAGCCGCGGGCACCACCCCGGAAGCGGAGGAGGATCGCCCCGGCGTCGTCGGTCGTGACCGGGACGGGGACGCCGGCCCGCGAGCCGCCGGCCGACCCGGTGAACGTCTCGGTCCCGCCGGCCGGCCGGTGCCGCTCCGGGTGTACCGTCTGGAGGTCGGCGCAGACGGCCTCGACCTCCAGCCCGGTGATGAAGGTGACGAGGTCGAGCCAGTGGGTGCCGATGTCGGCCACCGCCCGCAGGTCGCCGCCGTCCTCGGCCAGCACCCGCCAGTTGAAGTCGGTCGGGTACAGGAGCCAGTCTTGCAGGTACGAGCCGGTGACGTGGAAGACATCCCCGAGCTGACCCGACCGGACCCGGTCCCGGGCCTCCAGGCAGAGCGGGTAAAAGCGGACGTTGTAGTTCACGGCGTTGACGAGGTGTGGGCTGGCCGCGGCCAGCCGGACCAACTCGGCGGTCTCGGCCGCGGTCATCGCCAGCGGCTTCTCACAGACGACGTGCTTGCCGGCGGCGAGGGCGGCTTTCGCGTGCTCGAAGTGGAGCCGGTTCGGGGTGGCCAGGTGGACCACCTCGGCCGCCGGGTCGGCCAAAAGCTCCTCGAAGGTGGCGTAGGCCGCGGGGACGCCGAGCCGGGCGGCCGCGGCCCGGCCCTTCTCCGGCGACGACCCGAGCAGCCCGACGACCCGGTGGCCGAGCCGGCGGACCGCCTCGACGTGGGCCGGGCCGATGAACCCGGTCCCGGCCACCGCCACCCCGCGGACTCTCATCCATTTCTCCCGGCCCGATCCCTGGACTCGGCCGCCCGCGCGGCCGATACTTCCGGAAGAGGCGCCCCGGCCTGCGCTCAGGATAAGCCGGGCGGGGGCCGCGGGGCGAGCGAAAACCGACGATTCTGGGCGGGCCGGGGTGTCAAGCCCGGGCTCCGGGAGGCCAGCCGATGCGGAAACTCCGGCGGCTCGGGTGGGCGGGGGTGGTCGCGGCGGCGGCCGCGGTGCCGGCCTACGGACAGCCCGGCGGCGGGGGAGGCGGTGGCGGGGGTGGAGGCGGCGGGGCCGCCTCCACCGGGTCGGCCGGGTCCACGATCCTGCCGAGCGGCCAGACCTTTTCCAACAACAACAGCTCGGCCACCGGGACGGGCAGCGGGACCTCGACCGGCTCGGGTTCGGGCCCGTCCACCCAGGGGACGGCCCTGTCCCAGTTCCAACAGGCCCCGCAGATCGCCGCCCCGTCGACCACCAACACCGGTACGGCCACCGGGGTCGACGCCTCGAACTTCCTGGGGCGGACCTACGCCGCCCCGTACTTCAGCGGGAAGGCCGGGACGGCCATCGGCGTTGCCCCGGGCGGGTTCGGCGTCCCGCTGTACCAGACCACGACCGGGACGGGGGCGGCCGCCGGGAACCGGGCCGGGCAGGCCGGCAACCGGGCCGGGTTCGCCGGCGGCCGGGGGCAGACCTCGTCCAACGGCAGCGGGGTGGTGGCCCCGTCGGCGGCCATCGCCTACCCGGCCCAGGTCCGGTTCGCCGCCCCGCCGGTCACCCCGACCGCCGTCCAGGCCGACCTCCGCGGGGTGATCGACCGCACCCCGACTTCGATGCTGGCCAACCCGGCCGGGGTCCAGGTGCAGGTGGCCGACGGGAACACGGTGGTCCTGCGGGGGGCGGTCCGGGACGAGGACGAGGCCCGGCTGGTCGAGGGCCTCGTCCGGCTCACCCCCGGGGTCCGCGGGATCAAGAACGAGCTGTCCTACCCGCGGCCGTAACGGCGGCCGGGTGCGGCAAACGAGGCCCGCGGACCGGTGGTCCGCGGGCCTCGTGCGTTTCCGGGGTCGCCGGCGTTGCGCCCGGGCCGGCCGGGCCGCTAGAATGGCGGTGTGTGGCCCGCCCGCGTCCCCGAGTGTCACCGTCCATGGCCGGCGTCAACCCGTACATCCGCAAGGTCGAGGCCCGGCGGGCCGACCGGCCGTTCACCGTCACCTTCGTGGACGAGGAGACCGGGGCGACGACCGAGGTCCGGGTCGACCCGACCCTCCCCCTCGGCAGGATCGGGTTGGAGGGCAGCCTGCTGGACATCGCCGAGGCCGGCGGGGTGGAGGTCAACCACTCGTGCGGCGGGGTCTGCGCCTGCTCGACGTGCCACGTGTACGTCGTCCGGGGCGGCCAGACCTGCCCGCCGGCGACCGAGGACGAGGAGGACATGCTGGACGAGGCCCCGGCCGTCACCCCGGACTCCCGGCTGGCCTGCCAGTGCGTCCCGGACGGGTCCCAGGACCTGACCGTCCGCATCCCCAAGTGGAACCGGAACCAGGTCAAGGAGGGGCACCACTAACCGCCGGGTCGTCAGGTCTTCAAGTCCTCCAGTCGGGTCCGGGCGATGACCGGCCGGCGCGGGACGTGGCGACTCGAAGACCTGACGACGTGACGACTTGGACATCGGCCGCCAACGGCGTATGATCCAGTAGCGTTAGCCCCTTCCGAAGCCCCTCCCCGAGGTCACGTCATGCGTCGCTGGATGGCCGTCCCGCTGGTGCTCGCCGTCGCCCTGGCCGTCGCCCTGACCGGCGACGCCCCCCGGGCCCGGGCCGCCGACCCGGTCGAGGAGACGTTCCCGACGGCCGACGGGGTCCGGCTCCGGGGGCTGTTCCACAAGGCCAACAAGGCCCGGGAGGGGAACCCGGTGGTCGTGCTGCTGTACAGCCCCGGGGCGGACCGGACGATGACCAAGCCGGGGGACTGGGACGGGCTGGCCGCCCGGCTCAACGACGAGGGGTTCCACGTCTTCCGGTTCGACTGGCGGGGGCACGGCAAGAGCACCGACATCTCCGACACCCAGGCGTTCTGGAAGAACCCGGTGACCGGGCCGTGGAACAACCGGCACATCAAGGGCGGGAACAAGAAGCCGGTGAAGAACGAGCTGAACGTCAAGACGGACATCGGCCCGAAGTACCTGCCGGCGTACGTCACCGACCTGGCCGCCGCCCGGACGTACCTGGACCAGAAGAACGACGAGGGGGCCCTCAACAGCAGCTCGATCTACCTGATCGGGGCCGGGGACGCGGCCGCCCTGGGGCTGCTCTGGATGGCCGCCGAGTGGGTCCGCCCGGCGGTCCGCCCGGAACTCCTGGCCGGGGCCCAGCTCGAGCTCGTCCCGGACCCCCGGGTGGTGGCCAACCCGGAGGCGGGGAGGGACATCGCCGGGGCGATCTGGCTCAGCGGCAGCCGCCCGCCGTCGGTCCCGGAGGCGGCCGTGCAGACTTGGGCGCGGAACGCCTACCGGCTGCGGGAGAACAACCCGATGCTGTTCCTGTACGGGGACAAGGACAAGGCGGCCGAGCAGGCGGCCAAGCAGTTCTTCGACGAGGTGCTGGTGGCCAAGGGGAACAAGGCCCAGGGGGTCAAGCCGCTGGAGCAGACGTTCGTCACCCCCGTGGCCGGGGCCAAGACCCTCAGCGGGGTGGCCCTGCTCGGGCAGAACGCCCAACTCCACACCGAGGATACCATCGTCAAGTACCTGCTGGCCCGCCAGAAGGACCGGGCCAGCCTGACCCGCAAGGAGCGGCGGTTCGTCACCCCGTACTACATCAACCTGGAATACTTCGGCCTGCGGCCCCGCCCGGACCTACTTCCCGTACACCGCCTGCGGGTCGAACACCTTCTCGCCGACGACCGCCAGCTCGCCGCCCTTCAGCTCCCGGAAGAAGCAGCTCCTGTACCCCTCGTGGCAGGCCGCCCCGCCGACCTGCCGGACCTTGAGCAGCACCGTGTCGATGTCGCAGTCGACGAACACCCCAACCACCTCCTGGACGTGCCCGCTCTCCTCCCCCTTGCGCCACAACCGGTTCCGGCTCCGGCTGAAGTAGACCGCCCGGCCGGTCCGGACGGTCTCGGCGAACGCCTCGGCGTTCATCCAGGCCAGCATCAGCACCTCGCCGGTGTCCGCGTCCTGGGCGACCGCCGGGACCAGCCCGCCGGCCTTCGCGAAGTCGATCCTGTCAGGGGTGGGGGGTCAGGGGTCGGGGGTCAGGACCGGGCCGGCGGGACTTGAGCCGGGAGTACTTAGTGATCCTGTCGGGGCCGCCAGGCCTCGCCGTCATCATAGCCGTGGCCCCGGTCCCGGGCGGCGGCCGCGAACCCGTCCCGGACCTCCGGCCGGTTCAGGGCCACCAGCCCCCAGATGCCGACCGGCACCCAGGCCGGGGCGCAGCACACCACCAGCCCGCACGCGGCCACCGACCCGGTGGCGGTGACGGCCGACGCCACCGCCCACCGGTAGCTCCCCAGCCGGCCCATCTGGACCGCCCCGTAGGTGATGACCCCGCCGGCCACCACGCACCCGGCGGCCGCCGCCCCGAGGAAGGCCAAGAGCCCGGCAACCTCGTCGTCGTCCCGGGCGTTGAGGTCCTTCCGCGCCTGGACCGGGTTGTCGGCCGCCCACGCCCCGAGGGCGAACGTCCCGACCCCCAGGGCCGCCCCGGTCAGCATCCCCAGCACCCCGCACGCCCGCAGCCACCCGGCCGGCCCGGCCACCGCCCGCCGGGCGTGCTCGACCGCCACCCCGTCCGGCAGCCGGTCGGGCCGGGGCCGGGATTCCCGTCGGGGGGCCGGGTCGTCGGGCGGGGCCGGCCGGCGGGGGGCCGTCTCGGCCGGGCCGTCGGGGACGAACTCGTGCCGGCACCGGGGGCACCGGACCCGCCAGGTCCGGTACTCGTCGTCCACGTCGAGCGGCTCCCGGCAGTCCGGGCAGCGGGTGACGAACGGCATCGGGTCGGTCAGTAGGTGAGCAGGCTGAACACCGGGTATTCGCCCAGCCGGGACCGTCCTTGGAGGAACGTCAGCTCGATCAGGAACAGGCACCCGGCGACCGCCCCGCCGGCCGCCTCGATCAGCTTGCCGGCGGCGGCCATCGTCCCGCCGGTGGCCAGCACGTCGTCCACGACCAGCACCCGCGCCCCCGGGGCCACCCCGTCGACGTGCATGTGCAGCTCGGCCGACCCGTACTCCAGGTCGTACTTGTAGCTGTGCGTCCGGTACGGCAGCTTGCCCGGCTTGCGGAGTGGGACCAGCGGCTTGCCCAGCTTCAGGGCCAGCGGGGCGGCGAACAGGAACCCCCGGGCCTCGGCCGCGGCGACCGAGTCGGCCCCGACCCCGGCGGCGTGGGCGGCCAGCCGGTCGACGGCCGCCGCGAACGCCGGCGGGTGGGCCAACAGCGGGGTGATGTCCTTGAACAGGACCCCCGGCTTGGGGAAGTCGGGCACGTCCCGGATGTGGGCGGCGAGGTCCATCGGCGGTTCCAGTGGGCCGGGAATGTCTTAGGGTAACGGTGGGAAACGGGAAGGCGGTGGGGTCCGATGAGCCTACACATCCGCCGGGCGACCCCGGCCGACGCCCCGGTGGTCGCCGACTTCAACGCCGCCCTGGCCTGGGAGAGCGAGGGCAAGCGGCTCGGCCCGGCCGTCCTGGCGGCCGGGGTGGCGGCCGTCCTCGCCGACCCGGCCAAGGGGTTTTACACCCTCGCCGAGCGGGCCGGCGAGGTGGTCGGCCAGGTCCTCGTCACCTACGAGTGGACCGACTGGCGGAACGGCTGGTACTGGTGGGTGCAGAGCGTGTACGTCCGGGCCGACGCCCGCCGGG
>JAIEQN010000430.1 GCA_019747685.1 Gemmataceae bacterium | reverse complement strand
TCAACTCCCGCCGCCCCGACTCCCCGGGACCGCCGATGCCGACCGTCACGACCAGCCGCGGGGTGCCGCTCCCGCTCGGGGTGTCGCCGGCCCCGGACGGGCTGAACTTCGCGCTGCTCTGCCGGCACGGCACGGCCGTCACCCTGGTCGTCCTGCCCGAGGCCGGCGGCCCGCCCCTGGCCGAGGTCGAGCTGCACCCCCGGCGGAACCGGACCGGCGACCTGTGGCACGTCCAGGTCCGCGGGCTGCCGGACACCTTCACCTACGGCTGGAAGGTCGACGGGCCGGCCGGCCCCCGCACCCGGTTCGACCCCCGCCGGCTGCTGATCGACCCGGCCTGCGTCCTCCTCTCCGACGGGGCCGGGTGGGCCGGGACGTGCCAGACCGACCCGGACCGGACCGGCCGGCTGAGCCTGTACAGCCGCCGCCCCCGGTACGACTGGGGGGACGACGCCCCGCCCCTGACCCCGCTCGAGGACTCGGTCATCTACGAGGTCCACGTCCGGGGGTTCACCTGGCACCCGTCCAGCGGGGTCCGGTTCCCCGGGACGTTCCGCGGGCTGGTGGAGAAAATCCCCTACCTCAAGGAGCTGGGCGTCACCGCCGTCGAGCTGATGCCGGTGTTCGAGTGGGACGAGTGCGACTGCCCGTTCACCAACCCGGCGACCGGCGAGCGGCTGGTCAACTACTGGGGGTACAACCCGGTGGCGTTCGCCGCCCCGAAGGCCGGGCTGGCGGCGACCGCCAAGGACCACGGCCAGACCCGGGAGTTCCGGGACATGGTCAAGGCCTTCCACGCGGCCGGGCTGGAGGTCTACCTGGACGTGGTGTTCAACCACACCGGGGAGGGCGACGACCGCGGCCGGGCGTACTCGTTCCGCGGGCTGGACAACGAGCTGTACTACCTGCTCGACGCCGACGGCCGCTACCTGAACTACTCGGGCGTCGGCAACACGGTGAACTGCAACCACCCGGTCGTCCGCGACCTCATCATGACCTGCCTGCGGTTCTGGGTCGGGGACATGCACGTCGACGGGTTCCGGTTCGACCTGGCCAGCGTCCTCGGCCGGGACCGGTCCGGGAACGTCCTGGCCGACCCGCCCGTGATCGAGAGCATCACCGAGGACGGCGTCTTGGCCGACGCCAAGCTGATCGCCGAGCCGTGGGACGCCGCGGGCCTGTACCAGGTCGGGCACTTCCCGTTCGGCCGGCGGTGGAGCGAGTGGAACGGCCCGTTCCGGGACGACGTGCGGCGGTTCTGGCGGGGCGAGAACGGCCTGGCCCCGGTCCTGGCCTCCCGCGTCTGCGGCAGCAGCGACATCTACCAGTGGAGCGGCCGGCTGCCCCGGCACTCGGTCAACTTCGTCACCTGCCACGACGGGTTCACCCTCTGGGACCTGGTCAGCTACGACGACAAGCACAACGAGGCCAACGGGGAGGGGAACCGGGACGGGGCGGGCGAGAACGACTCGTGGAACTGCGGGGCCGAGGGGCCGACCGGCGACCCGGGGGTGCTGGCCCTGCGGCACAAGCAGGCCCGGAACCTGATGGCCACCCTCTTCTTTTCGCAGGGCGTGCCGATGATCCTGGCCGGGGACGAGTTCCTGCGGACGCAGCGGGGCAACAACAACGCCTGGTGCCAGGACAACGAGCTGTCGTGGGTGGACTGGACGCTGGCCGAGACGAACGCCGACTTCCTCCGGTTCACCCGCGAGCTGATCGCCCTGCGGAAGCGGCACCCGGCCCTGCGGCGGCGGCGGTTCTTCGTCGGCGAGATGCGGCCGGCCGAGGGCACCGGGGTGCGGAAGTTCGACCAGCCGGAGGCCGGGCCGTTCCCGCACACCGGCCCGGTGCGTCCCGAAGAGGCCGGGCTGCCGCCGATGACCCCGCCGCCGGTCGAGCCGCCCCGGTCGGGCGACCGGAAGGCGGTCTCGGCCCCGGTCCTGGCCGACATCCACTGGCACGGGACCGAGCCGTTCAAGCCGGACTGGGGCTACTTCTCCCGCACTGTGGCGTTCTCGCTCGACGGCCGGTTCACCGGCCGGGAACTCGACCACGACTACGAAATCGACTGTGACTTCTACGTGGCCATGAACAGTTGGATCGACCCGGTCCGGTTCCGGGTGCCGCCGTCCCCGACCCGGCGGCGGTGGCGGCGGGTGGTCGATACCGCCCGGCCCTCGCCGGACGACTTCGTCCCCGAGGGCGAAGGCCCGGTCGTCGAGGAGGGGAGCTACTACACGGTCGAGGCCCATTCCCTGGTGGTGCTGGTGACGGAACCATAATTTGGGCGGGGGCGTGAGCCCCCTGGTGGCCGACCCATCAGGGGGCTCACGCGCCCCCCGCCCGCCGGCTGGTCGCGACTCAGTTTGTGGGGCCGGCTTCCGGCCTGCCTCGGGGCGGCAGGCCGGAAGCCGGCCCACGACCCGAACGGACGCACGACCGTCGGCCCCGGGTCGTTGCGGGCGTGCCCCCGGCGTGGTAGAACGGGGCATCATCCTGTGGAGGTGACGGCGATGATCCTGGCGGCGATCAAGGTCGGCACGATCCTCGGGGCGGCGGTCGGCACCCCGGAGGACACCCGGACGTTCCCGTTCATCGGGGTGGTGACGGCCGCCGCCCCGGCCCTCGGCATCCCGGCCGGCACCCCGGTGGCCGGGGAGTTCACCACCGACACCCGGCCGCGGGGGCTGCTGTGGGCCGACGGCGGGGCCCAGTACCGCTCGCCCCGGCCCCGGGTGTGGGTGGCGGTGGGCGACCTGACCTTCAAGGGGGTCGCGGCCGGGGACTCGTACAAGGCCAGCGAGGGCGCCCGCCAGTGCTACTGGGCCTGGTCCCACGCCGTTCGCCTCCCGAAGGGGTGGGCGACCGACGGGAAGCTCGGCGCGGCCCGGGTGCGGGTCGAACTCGCCAACTGGCGGATCGGTGTCCCCGACGACCTCGATCCGGCGGCGTTCTCCGAGCGGAAGGTGGTAGTCGACTTCCCCCGGGGGGTGACCCTCCCCGGGGGGAAGACCGCGGGGGCGTGGGCGCAACTCGAGGCGCGGATCGACGGCTGGGGGCCGATCCCCGACCCCCACCGCCGGTGACGATGGATCAGGTGATCCTGAATCGCCGTACGCCGCCGACATCATCGTGACCGACACCGGACATCATCGGATAGTCGCCGGTGATCGCGTTGGCCGGAGCTAAGAGGAAGTAGCAGAACCCGGGGTTGGGGTTCGTCCCGAACTTGGTGGCGACCGCCGTGTTGTTGTTCAGCAGGGTCAGGGAGGCCCCCGTCCCGCTGATCGTCCACCTGTCGTTGTCCTGGCTACCGGCGGTGATGTCCCAGTCGACGCCGATCGCGGCGCCGTCGAGGGTGATGGCCCCGGTCGAGGTGAGCCGCCCCTCACCGTCGTCGTTCTGGGCCCCGAGTTGGATCGCGGTCTGCCGGAAGTAGAAGCTGCCGGTGGTCTCGGCCAGGGTGACCTTCGGGCGCGGGTTCACGAGCCCGGCATAGTCGTCGTACAGGCGGAAGCGACCCAGATTGAAATACGCCCCGTTGGTGACGGTCAGCTCGGCGTCCCCGAGGTTGACCGTCCCGGTGCTCGCCCCGCTGTTGGTGACGTAGAGCCCGGACGTCTTACCCGACACGCCGGGGACGGCCCGGGCGGGGCCGCCGAACGTGAGTTCGGGCACGCCCCCGTGGCGGACGGAGATCGTGCCGCCCAGGGACTCGGTGTACAGCCCGACCGTCGCCGTCCGGTAGCAGTCGATCGAGCCGGCGTTGAGGGTCAGCTTGATCTCCGTGCCGGTCGGGGCGTAGTCGTTGATGCTCGGGGCTCCGACGACCGCATTTCCGCTCAGTTGGATCGACCCGCTGTCGGTCAGGTTGGCCCCCATGTTCAGGATGCCGCTTTCGAGAAGGAGGATGCCGACGAGGTTGACGGTCATCGGGACGTTGCAGAGCATCCGGTACTGGTTCAAGGTCGAGGTGTTGTAGCCGATCGTGAAGGTCGAGTTGAGGTCGGGGGCCGTGCGGCCGAGGGAACTGCCGACCGTGACCGATCCGGCCCCGGCCCCGGCCCCGTCCTCGAACAACGCCGAGGTGGTGTGGACCCGGGCGTCCCCGATGGTGATCGTCCCGTCCGTCTTGTAGGTCCCGGCCCCGAAGAGCGAGTTGTAGGTCGCGGTGAACCCGGTGGTGGTCTTCATGACCATCCCCCAGTTCTGGTCGACCTCCAGCTTGAAGTCCTTGGCGGCCCCGGGGTCGAACTGGATGTTCCCGGTGCCGGCGGGGAAGACCAGCCGGTCCCCGGCGTCCGGGAGGGGGTGGAGGGGGTTGCTCGTGGTCCAGTTGGCGGCGGTGTTCCACGCCCCGTCCCCGGCCCCGGTGTAGGCCCAGGTCAGGGTGATCCCGGAGAGGCCGGCCGGGTTGAGGCGATCGTCCAGCGCCTCCAGGCTCGGCGAGAACCGGCCGGCCCGGCGGCTGGGTGTGGCCGTCACGATCGGGCGGCGCGGGGTGCGGGCGAACGGGCGGGAGAGGAGACGGGTGAGCATGGGTGTCGGCCCGGTCGGGTGAAGGAAGTGGGGCGGGCGACACCCCATTTGACCCGACCGAAGGCCGGATGTCACGCTGAATCCGGGCCCGGGTGGCCGGGGCCGAGTCTTCGAGGCCCCGGGCTCGTCATCCGCCGGGGCATCGAAGACTCGGCCCCGGCCATCCAAACGGACGCGCGGCCCGCCGGCTGCGGTGCTGGAACCCGGCCCCGTCCTCGCGTACCATTCAGGCGGGTACTCCATCCCCGCCCCCGGTGCCGTATGGCGTCCGACGACGAACCCGACGACGGCGATGACCTCGACCCGGTCGGGCCGGCCCGCCCCCTGCTGGTGGCCGCCGCCCGGCTGGCCGACCGGATCGCCGGTGTCGGCGGCGACCCGGACGGGGCGGCCGACGTACTCGCCTGCGCCGCCCGGCTGACCCGGAAGGTCCGCGGCCTCGGCGAGGTGGCCGACTTCCGGCTCGACCGGGCGCTCGACGAGGCCGAGAACGAGACCGCCCCGAAGGACCGGCTGGCCGCCCTCCGGGACGGGATCGATTCGCTCTTGGGGGAGGTCGAGGAGGGCGAGGAGCTGCCGGCCGAGCCGCTCCCGCAGGCCCAGACGCTCATCGGCATGGCCATCGGCATCGGCGCCCCGGCGTACAACACCGGCGACAAGCAGGGGTGTTACGAGGTGTACGCGGCCACCGCCGGCATGGTCCTCGGCATCCCGGAGTTGCCGGAGGAGGCCGCGGCCAAGCTCCGGGACGGGCTGGAGAAGTCGGACGCCCTGGACGACCCGGAGGCCCAGGCGTGGGCCATGCGGCACGCCTTCGACGCGGTCGGCGAGATGGGGCCGGGCGGGGCGGGCCTCGCCCCCCGGGAGGTGAAGGCATACCTGGCGATGGCGGTCGGGGTCGGGGCCCCGGCGTTCAACCTCGGCGACCACCGCGGGTGCTACGAGGTGTACGCCGCCGCGGCCCGGCTGCTGGTCAACTCGCAAGCCGTCCCGGACGCGGTCAAGGACCCGCTCCGGGCCGCCCTGGAGAAGGCCAGCACCATCCCCGGCGTCACCCGCCAGGTGCTGGTCCTGCGGGAGGCGTTCGACGCCCTGCTGACCGACTCGGTCGAGCCCGACAAGGACGAGGATGGGAAGGGCGACCCGGACGCGAAGGACGACGGCGGGGGCACCTGACTTGGTGGCACAGGCCTCCCGGCCTGTGCGACTGAACCACCCCGGTCCGTACAATTCCCCTCTCCCATCCCGCCAGGAGCGCTGCCATGCTCACGACCCGCTGGGCGGCCGCCGTCGCCGCCGTCCTGACCGCGACCGCCGCCGTGCCGGCCCAGGAGAAGCTGCCGGTGAAGTACCCGCAGACGAAGGCCGGCGACCAAGTGGACGACTACCACGGGACGAAGGTGCCCGACCCGTACCGGTGGCTGGAGGACGACGTCCGCACGTCGAAGGACGTGGCCGCCTGGGTCGAGGCCGAGAACAAGGTCACGGAAGCCTACCTGAACAGCATCCCGGAGCGGAAGGCGATCGCCAAGCGGATCACCGAACTCTGGGACTACGAGCGGTACGGCACCCCGTCGAAGGTCGGCGGGCGGTACTTCTTCTCCAAGAACAACGGCCTGCAGAACCAGAACGTCTTTTACACCCAGGACACCCTCGACGGCCCGGCCCGGGTGCTGCTCGACCCGAACACCTGGTCGAAGGACGGGACCGTCGCCCTGTCCGGGCTGGCCATCAGCGACGACGGCAAGTACCTGGCCTACGGCAAGGCCGCCTCGGGCAGCGACTGGAACACCTGGCACGTCCTG
>JAIEQN010000110.1 GCA_019747685.1 Gemmataceae bacterium | reverse complement strand
ATGGCGGATTCCTCCCGGTGCCCCCAGGAGTACCGCCGCGCGGGCAGTCGGCAACTCGAAAGTGTCAGCCGACTAGCCGGTTGCGACCGCCCGCCGCTGGCGGTTCCCCTTCCGGGAACGCCGTCCGCCGGGGGGCATGTCGTGAAGTCCATCATCCCCGGCGGGTCCGGGCAGGTCGGGGCGGTTCTCGCCCGGCACTTCGCCGCCGCCGGCCACGAGGTCGTCGTCCTCAGCCGGTCGCCCGCCCCCGCCCCGTGGAAGGTCGTCGGCTGGGACGGCGAGACCGTCGGCCCGTGGGCGACCGAGCTGGACGGCGCGGACGTGGTCGTCAACCTCGCCGGGCGGAGCGTCAACTGCCGGTACACGGCCGCCAACCGCCGGGCCATCCTCGATTCGCGGGTGAACTCGACCCGGACCGTCGGCGCGGCGATCGCCCGTGCCGCCCGCCCGCCGCGGGCCTGGCTCCAGGCCAGCACGGCGACGATCTACGCCCACACCTTCGACCGGGACAACGACGAGGCCACGGGCGTCCTCGGCGGGTCGGAGCCGAACGCCCCGGACACCTGGCGGTTCAGCATCGACGTGGCGACCGCCTGGGAGAAGGCGTTGGCCGAGGCCGACACGCCGCACACCCGCAAGGTCGCCCTGCGGTCGGCGATGACCATGAGCCCGGGCCGGGGCGGGGTGTTCGACGTGCTGCTCGGGCTGGTCCGCCGCGGCCTCGGCGGCCGGGCCGGGGGCGGCCGGCAGTTCGTCTCGTGGGTCCACGACCGGGACTTCTGCCGGGCGGTGGACTGGCTCATCGACCACGACGACGTGTCCGGGCCGGTCAACGTCTCGTCGCCGCACCCCCTGCCGAACGCGGACTTCATGCGGGAGCTGCGGCGGGCGTGGGGCGTGCGCTCCGGGCTGCCGGCCGCCCGGTGGATGGTCGAAGTCGGGACGTGGGCGCTGCGGACCGAATCCGAACTCGTCCTCAAGAGCCGGCGGGTGGTCCCGGGCCGGCTGCTCGCCGGCGGGTTCGCGTTCCTCTTCCCGACCTGGCCGGAAGCGGCCCGCGATCTGTGCGCCCGGTGGCGGGCCGCTTCCGCCCGGTGACGGCCGCGGGTATGCTGGGGCGGTCCGCCCGTACCGAGGCCCCGACATGTCCCGCCCCGCACTCGCCCTCCTCGCCGTCGTCGCCCTCGCCCCGGCCGGGCCGCGGGCGGCCGACTGGCCGAACTTCGGTGGGCCGAACCGGGACAACGCCTCGGCCGAGCGGGGGCTGCTGGCGGCTTGGCCGAAGGGCGGCCCGCCCCGGGTGTGGCTCCGGCCCGACCTCGGGTCCGGGTACTCCGGGCCGGCCGTGGTCGGCGACCGCCTCTACATCATGGCCGGCGACGCCACCGACGAACACCTGTTGGCCCTTGAAGTGGCGACCGGCAAGACCGCCTGGTCGGAGAAGGTTGGGCCGCTGTACACGAACGACTACGGCGACGGCCCCCGCGGCACCCCGACCGTCTCCGACGGCCGGGTGTTCGCCCTCGGGGCCCGCGGCGACCTGCTCTGTGCCGACGCCGCCACCGGCACGCGGCTCTGGGCCGCCAGCCTGACCGACCTCGGCGGCGAGGTCCCGGGGTGGGGGTAGAGCGAGTCGCCGCTGGCCGACGGCGGCCGGGTCGTCTGCACCCCGGGCGGGGCGAGGGGGACGCTGGCCGCGTTCGACGCCGCGACCGGGAAAGTGTTGTGGCGGACCGACGGGCTGATGGACCCGGCCATGTACTCGTCGGTGGCGGTGGCCGAGGTCGGCGGGGCCCGGCAGAACGTCGGCGTCACCCGCGAGCACCTGTTCGGGGTCGCCCCGGCGGACGGGAAGGTCCTGTGGAAGGTGCCGTTCGGCAGCTCGGTCGTGGTGGCCCAGACGCCGGTGGTGGTCGGGGGCTTGGTCTACATCACGGCCGCCGGCGGGACCGGGTCCCGGTGCTACCGGCTGGCCGCCCCGGACCGGGCCGAGAAGGTGTTCAGCAACAAGGTGATGCTGAACCTGCCGGGCGGGGTGGCGGCCCACGCCGGCCACGTCTACGGCTACTCCGACGGCCGGGGGTGGACCTGCCAGAGCCTCCGCACCGTGGAAGAGGTGTGGGCGGCGAAGGAGTTCCCGAAGGGGACGCTCACGATCGCCGACGGCCGGCTCGTCCTCTTGACCGAGGACGCCGGGACGGTGGCCCTGGCCAGGGCCGCCCCGGACGACTTCGAGGTCGTCTCCCGGTTCACCCTGGCCCCGCAGTCCAAGAAGCGGCCGCCGAACGCCCGGGTCTGGACGGTCCCGGTCGTCGCCAACGGCCGGCTCTACCTCCGCGACCAGGAACATCTGTCCTGCTTCGACCTGCGGCCCTGACCCCACCCGGCCACCCCCGGCGGAGGTTTCCGAGCCATGACCCGCACCGCCCCCGCCCTGCTCGCCCTCGCCGTCCCGGCCGCGCTGGTCCCGGCCGAGCAACCCCCGGCGGCCGACGCCGAGCTGGCCGCCCTCCGGCAGAAGGTGCAGGCCAAGCTCGACGCCCTCCGCGAGCAAGCCTCCTTCCCCGGTGCGTCGGCCGGGTTCGTGCTGGCCGACGGCCGGTCCGCCGGGGTCGCCACCGGGCGGGCCGATGTCGAGAACAAGGTGCCGCTCAAGCCGACCGACCGGCTCCTCGCGGGGAGCGTCGGCAAGACGTTCGTGGCCGCGGTCCTCTTGCAACTGGTCGAGGAGGGGAAGGTCGGGCTGGACGACCCGCTGGCCAAGTGGCTCGGGAAGGAGGAGTGGTTCGGCCGGCTGCCGAACGGCCCGGACCTGACCGTCCGCCGGCTGATGAACCGCACCTCCGGGCTGCCCGAGTACTTCGCGGCGAAGGGCTTCGCCGCGGCCGTGACCGCCGACCCGGACAAGGTCTGGACCCCCGCCGACCGGATCGCCTACGTCCTCGACGCCAAGCCGCTGTTCCCGGCCGGCAAGGACTAGTCCTACGCCGACACCAACTACATCCTCGTCGGGATGGTGGCCGAGAAGGCGGCCGGGAAGCCGCTGTACGACGAGGTCCGCCGGCGGCTCTTGGTGCCACTGAAGCTGGAACGGACGGTCCCGTGTGACCGGCGGGTGATCCCGGGCCTGGTGCAAGGGTACGCCGGGCCGGCGAACCCGCTCGGGTACGAGGGCCGGACGATCCTCGACGGGAAGTTCGTCATCAACCCGCAGATGGAGTGGGCCGGGGGCGGGGTCGCCTCCACCCCCGAGGACCTGGCCCGGTGGGCGAAGGCCCTGTACGAGGGGAAGGTGTTCCGGAAGCCGGAGACGCTGGCGGCGATGCTGGCCGGCGTCGACACCCCGACCGGCCGGGGCGGCGGCAAGGGGAGCAAGTACGGACTGGGGGTGCAGATGCGGGAGTCGCCGTGGGGGCCGAGCTACGGCCACGGCGGCTGGTTCCCCGGCTACCGCACCGAGGTCGAGTACTTCCCGGACCACAAGGTCGCGGTGGCGGTCATGTTCAACACCGACATCGGCCGGTCGCTCAAGAAGGGGCTGCGGGGCTACATCGCCGACGTGGCCGAGGTCGTTCTCCCGGCGAAGAAGTGAACGGCCGGCTACAACAGTGACGCCGCCGGGCGGGCGGCCTCGGCGGCCCGCCGGCTGACCACCTCGTACCAGTTCACCAGCGGCAACTCGGCCGGCTCGGACAGCTCGTCGTACACCCGCCGGCACAGCGCCCGGAACCGGCCGTACCCGCCGACCCGCCACCGGGCCATCAACTCCCCGAGCGGGGCCTCGTACAGGTTGCCCAGCCCGAACCCCCGGGCGAACCCGTGGGCCAGCGGGACCACCGCCCCGTCCGGCTCGACGATCAGCGGGGCCACCAGCCGGGCGAACGGCACCCCGTCCGGGTCGGCCGGGGCCGGCCCGGCGAACACCCGGTCGGCCACCTCCGGCAGGGCGTCCCGGCTGAGCAGGTCGAGCTGGATGACGAGGGCGTCGCCGACCGCCTCCCGGAGGCGGTCCACGGTCAGGAACGCGACCGCCGCCTCGAACTCGTCCGGGACCGCCCCGGGCAACACCTCGGCCGCCCGCCCGGCCGCCTCCAGCGGGTGAATCTGGAGCAGCTTGGCCCCGGCCCCGAGGGCGAACTCGGCCACCCACGGCAGCTCGTTCAGGTTGTGCTGGGTGAGGGTGAAGATGAACCCGAACGGGACGCCCGAGTCGCGGAGGGCCGGCAGCCGGGCGGCCATCGCGGCGAACGCCCCGGGGTGGTCCCGCATCCGGTCGTGCGACTCCGGCACCCCGTCCAGACTGACCGCGATCAGGTCGGCGACCGGGACCAGTTCGGCCAGCCGGCGGTCGGTCAGGAGCATCCCGTTGGTGGTGACGGTGGTCCGCAGCCCGAGCCCCTTGGCGTGACCGAGGACGGCGGCCAAGTCGGGGTAGACGAGCGGCTCCCCGCCGGACACCCCGACCGCCTCGAACCCCTCGGCGGCGGCCGCGGTCAGGGCGTCGCGGAGGAGGCCGGCCGGGAGGGTCGTTGCCTCACCGGGGCCGGACAGAGAGTAACAGTGCCGGCACCGGAGGTTGCACCGCCGGGTCGGGTGGACCTGGATTACCGGGGTCTGGCCGGCCGGCCCCATGACCGCCTCCGGGTGGTCGGGCGACGGCTTTGGTGGCACAGGGCGGAATGCCTGTGCCACCAGGGCAAGGCTTTGGTGGCACAGGCATTCCGCCCTGTGCTTCCGAACCGGGTCAACCGCGGGCCCCCTGCCCGGCCCGGACCTCGACCACGAAGTCGGTCGGGACCGGGAGGCCCTTCGGGAAGACCCGGAAGACCGGCCGGACCCGGCTGCCGGCCATGTCCCGGATGGCGTCCCCGAGCGACTTGATCGGGACCTCGAACGTGCCGAACACCCCGTCGATCGCGGGCATGCCGTACCACCACCAGTCGACCAGCTTGACGCCCGGCTTGTCCAGGGCGGTGCTGACCAGCCGCCGCAGCTCGCCCCGGTCGAGCCCGGGCGGCCGGCCGAACAGCTCCTCCATCAGCTTCTCCGACCCGCGGTCCGGGCCGCCGACCTTCGGCTGGGCGGCCGCCCCCTTCGGCTCGTCCTGCGCCCCGGCCGCCCCCGCCACCCCGAGCACCCCGGCCGCCACCCCGCCGGCGGCCAGCCACTGGGCCGCCTCCCGCCGCGACAGGTCGTCCATCGCCGTCACCCCCCTGGGAAGTGGGAACGGGCGAACTGCCGCCATCGTGGCCGCGGCCGGGGCGGATGTCCAGCGAAATATCCGAAGCCGGTGCGTTTTTTCGCCCGGGCGGCGGCCGGCCCGGTCCGGACGAGGCTCACCCGACGATCGGGGCGATCACGGACCCGGCACGACGGGTCCGTGGGGCGGGGCCGACCGGGCGGCCGTCGCGGGCCGGTGGCCGCACTCCGGGCAAGCCCCGTCGGTTAGGTGCTCGCCCCCACGCGGGCAGGGCGTCGGGTCGAACAGGTCGAACCACCCCAGGCAGCGGGGGCACCGCCAGAACTCCCCGACCGGCGGGGCCGCCCCGCAGTTCGGGCAGGCCAGCCCGGGCCGCCGCCCGGCCCCCTCCAGCCGCCGCAGGAGGCCGGCGTACCCCAGCCCGCCGACCGCCCCGAAGGTCAGGAATGCGGCAGTCGCGGCCAGCCACCACTCCCGGAACGCCACCGCCACCACCAGCAGCCCGACGGCGGCCACCGCCCCGAGGCCGGCGGCGACCGCCAGGGACCGGGCCGGGCCGAGCCACCACCACAGGACGGCTTGCAGGAGCCGGCCGCCGTCCAGCGGGTAGATCGGCAGGAGGTTGAACACCAGCATCACCAGGTTGAACACGGCCAGGGCGAACAGCAGCCAGCCCAGGTCCGAGTACGGCTCGTCGGCCGCGGCCGGGGCGGTCAGGTGTGCCAGCAGGAACAGGACCGGGGCCAGGACCACGTTGACCAGCGGCCCGGCCGCGGTCGTCCACAGGGCCGCCCCGGGCCGGGGCGGCGGGGCGACGAACGCCAGCCCGCCGAGCGGCCACAGGACCACCCGGTCGGCCGACCCGCCGACCTGCCGGCAGGCGAACACGTGCCCGAACTCGTGGAGCAGCACCAGCCCGAACCCGGCCAGGTACTCGGCCACGTCCCACCCGGCCGACGAGTACGTCACCGGGCGGTCGGCGATCAGCAGGTAGGCCGCGACGAACCACGACCAGTGGACGAACACGTCGGTCCCGAACAGCCGGAACAGGCGGAACGACCCCTGGAACCCCGGCGGGGCGGTGACGGCGGGCGGGGCGGGCGGCCCGGCCGGGGCGGGAGGCTCGCCGGCCGGCCGCGGG
>JAIEQN010000067.1 GCA_019747685.1 Gemmataceae bacterium | reverse complement strand
CGGCACTCGCCGCGGCCGGGCTGGCGGCCGCGGCCGTCTGGGGCTGACGGGGGCGTGGTCACCATCCGACCGGAGCGGCCGGGCGACGCGGCGGTCCACGCCGTCCACGCGGCCAGCTTCCCGACCGACGCCGAGGCCCGGCTGGTGGACCAGCTCCGGGCGGCCGGTCGGCTGAGCCCGTCGCTGGTGGCTGAGGTGGATGGCGGGGTCGTCGGGCACGTCGGGTTCAGCCCGGTGACGGTCGGCGAGGGGGCTCCCGGTGCGGGCCTGGCCCCGGTGGCGGTGCAGGCGGACTACCGACGCCGGGGGATCGCCGCCGACCTGATCCGGGCCGGCCTCGAAGCGTGCCGGGCGGCCGGGTTCGGGTGGGCGGTCGTCCTCGGCGAGCCGGCCTATTACGCCCGGTTCGGGTTCCGGGCCGCGGCCGAGTTCGGCCTGTCCGACGAGTACGGCGTCGGCCCGGCGTTCCAGGCCGTCGAGCTGATCCCGGGGGCGGTCCCGGCCGGGGCCGGGCTGGTCCGGTACGCCCCCGAGTTCGCCGCGTACGGGTAGCCACCGACCGGGGCCGAATCGGACCCGGGGTTTCACCCCGGGCTATGCGGTGCGACCCCTTCGGGGTCGAAGACTTGGTTTTGCAGCCCGAAGGGTTGCCACATCGTAGCCCGGGGTGAAACCCCGGGTCGTGGCCGTCTACGACAGCCCCGCGACCTCCCACCCCTTGCGGTACGTCTTGCGGACGAACCGGTTGGCGTCCGGCAGGTTCGTCACCTTCAACGCCTTCGCGTCCCAGCTCAGGTCGGCCTTCGGGAACCGGGTGGCCAGGCAGCCGAGCAGGACCAACTCCGTCAGCGGCCCGGAGTAGCCGAACGGGGCGGACGTGGTGCCGTTGCCCCGGACCGCCTCGACGAACTGGAGGTAGTGGTCGTCGCCCTTCACCTCCGGCAGCTTGAAGTCCCGGAACTTCTCCCGCGGGAACAGCGTCGGCGTGTCGTAGGCCGGGGAGTACATCGCCCCCTTCTCGCCGACGTAGATCGACCCCTGGAAGGCCAGGTTGGTGCCGGCGTTGACCATCTCCTGCACCGCCTTCGGGGGCCGGGCGTTGCCGTTGTACCAGGTCAGCGTCGCCCCGTCGGCCGCGTGCTTCGTCCCCGGGAAGGCGTACCGCACCTGCACGGCGAGCGACCAGTTGTCGGCGTTCGGCCCGGGCAGCTCCGACCGGATCGCGGTCGGCGTGGTCAGGGCCAGGGCCTCGTACACCGGGTCGAGGATGTGGCAGGCCATGTCCCCGAACGTGCCCGTCCCGAAGTCGAGCCGCTTCCGCCACTCGCCGGGGTGGTAGTAGTCCTTGATGAACGGTCGCTCGGCGGCCACCCCCAGCCACCTGTCCCAGTCGAACCCGGCGGGGACGGGGTCCTTCCGGTCCGGCCGGGGGTTCGGGTCGCCCCACGACTTGCCGCTCCAGGAGTGGACCTCCTTGACCGTGCCGATGGCCCCGTCGCGGATCAGCTTGACGACGAGCCGGTGGACGGCCGCCGAGTGGACCTGGATGCCCATCTGGGTGACGAGCTTCTTGGCGGCCGCGACCTCGGCCAGCCGCCGGGCCTCGTAGATCGTCTGCGTCAGCGGCTTCTGGCCGTAGACGTGCAGCCCGCGGTTCATCGCCGTCATGGCGATCGGGGCGTGCATGTGGTCCGGGGTCGAGACGTTGACCGAGTGCAGGTCCTTCTCCTTGTCCAAGAGCACCCGGAAGTCGTCGTACACCCGGCAGTCCGGGAACCGCTTCTTCACCTCGCCGAGCTTCGACTGGTCGACCTCGGCGACGGCCACCAGCTTGAGGTGCTTGCTGGCGGCGAGCGACCCGATGTCGGCCCCGGCCATCCCCGACGCCCCGAAGCTGGCGTGGTGGACCGTCTCGCTCGGGGCGGCGGTGGCGTACTTGCGGAAGACGGCCGGGAGGGCGAGGCCGGCCGCGGCCTTCAGGACACTCCGGCGGGTGACGCGGGGCATGGGGGCTCCGATCGGGGGAGAAGACTGGCCCGCTGATGACGCGGACTTCGGCGCAGATCGAAATCCGATCAAAACCAAGATTTATTTCCTGATCCTGGCTTCATCTGCGTCGAAGTCCGCGTCATCAGCGGGCCGGTCTTAATCAAGCCAAAATCGCCTTCACGACCTTGCCGTGGACGTCGGTGAGCCGGTAGTCCCGGCCCTGGAACCGGTGGGTCAGCTTGGTGTGGTCGAACCCGAGCAGGTGCAGGATGGTGGCCTGGAGGTCGTGAACGTGGACCTTGTCCCGGGCCACCGCGAACCCCAGCTCGTCGCTCTCCCCGTGGGTGTACCCGGCCTTGATCCCGCCGCCGGCCAGCATCAGCGAGAAGCAGTCCGGGTAGTGGTCCCGGCCGAGCACCTGCCCGGCCGCCGTCCGCCCCTCCCGGAACGGCGTGCGGCCGAACTCCCCGCCCCAGATGACCAGCGTGTCGTCGAGCAGCCCGCGGTGCTTCAGGTCCTTGATGAGGGCGGCGACCGGCTTGGCGGTGGCGAACCCGGCCTTCTTGGTCAGCCCGTCCCGGATGTCCTCGTTCGGGTTGGTCCCGTGGAAGTCCCAGCCCCAATCGAAGAGCTGCACGTACCGCACCCCGGCCTCGACCAGCCGGCGGGCCAGGAGGCAGTTGTTGGCGAAGCTCCCGGCCCCGGGCTTGGCCCCGTAGGCGTCCAGCACCTTCGGCGACTCCTTCGAGATGTCCATCGTCTCGGTCGCCGAGAGCTGCATCCGGAAGGCCAGCTCGTACTGGCTGATGCGGGTGGCCGTCTCCGGGTGGCCCATGTCGGCGGCCTGCATCTCGTTCAGGTCCTTCAGGGCGTCCAGGCCGGTCCGCCGCATCGCCCGGTCGAGGCCCGGCGGGTCGGACAGGTACAACACCGGCTCGCCCTTCGACCGGCACTGCACCCCCTGGTAGACGCCGGGCAGGAAGCCGCTCCCCCAGCAGCCCTGGCCGCCGCTCGGCTGGACCCCGTTGGAGATCAGCACCACGAACCCGGGCAGGTTCTGGTTCTCGGTCCCCAGCCCGTAGGTGACCCAGCAGCCCATGCTCGGCCGACCCTGGCGGGCGAACCCGGTGTACAGCAGCAGCTCGGCCGGGGCGTGGTTGAACTCGTCGGTCGTCATCGACCGGATGACGGTCACGTCGTCGGCCACCTCGTGCAGTTGCGGGATGGCGTCGGACATGACCACCCCGGACTGCCCGGCCGGCTTGAACTTCCGCCGGGTGCCGAGCAGCTTGGGCGTCCCGGAGGTGAACGCGAACCGCTTCCCCTTGAGAAACTGGTCCGGGCAGTCTTGGCCGTCGCGGCTGACGAGTTCCGGCTTGTGGTCGAGCAGGTCGAGGTGGGGCGGGCCGCCGGACATGTGCAGGTAGATGACCCGCTTGGCCTTCGGGGCGAAGTGCGGCGGCTTCGGGGCCAGCGGGTTCTTCGGGTCCGGCTTCGCCGTGTCGGCCCGGAGGTCGCCGGCGAGCTGAGCCAGGGCCAGCCCGCCCAGCCCGAGCGACGCCGACCCGAGGAACTGCCGGCGGGTGGTGGAGTGGAGATTGGTCAGCCGTGGGTTCATCGTGTGTCCAACCGCGGCGGGCCGTCCGTAAGGAAAACAAGGAGTATTTGACAGGATAACAGGATAGACAAGATGGTTAAGACAATCTTCTTGTCTTCAATCCTGTTCTGTCCTGTTATCCTGTCAAAAAAATCCGCCCCGCTTACCGCTTGAGGAACATCTCGTCCAGGTTCAGCAGGACGTTGGCCACGGCCGTCCAGGCGGCCGCCTCGACCGGGTCGAGCTCCGGCGGCAGCGGCCCGAGCGGGGCGGTGGCGAACTCCTTTGCCTTCTTCGGGCTGTCCGCGAACTTGCCCCGGGCCTCCCGGTACAGCTTCACCACCCGGTCCACCTCGGCGTCCTTCGGCGGCCGGCCCAGGCAGGTCCGCAGGGCGAACGCGGCCTTCGTCGACAGGCCCGGCCCGCCGGCCTTCAGTACCCGCCGGGCCAGCCCCTGGGCGGCCTCGACGTAGACCGGGTCGTTCATCGTCACCAGGGCCTGCAGCGGCGTGTTCGTCCGGCCCCGGCGGACGGTGCAGATGTCCCGGTTCGGGGCGTCGAACGCGGCCATCGACGGGTACGGGTTGGTCCGCCGCCAGGTCGTGTACAGCCCCCGCCGGTACTTGTCCTCGCCGGTGCTCGGCTGCCAGTCGATCGCCCCGCCGAACGCCGCCGACAGCCCCAGGTTCGGCTGCGGCGGGCGGACCGGCGGGCCGTACATCTTCGGGCTCAGCAGCCCGGCCGCCGACAGGGCCTGGTCGCGGACCATCTCGGCCGTCAGCCGGACCCGCGGCCCCCGGGCCAAAAGCCGGTTGTCCGGGTCCCGTTCGAACAACCCGGGCGTCACCTTCGCCGACTGCCGGTAGGTCGCCGAGGTGACGAGGAGCTTGAGGAACGCCTTCACGTCCCATGGCTTCGCGCCGGCCGAGAACTCGACGGCCAGCCAGTCCAGCAACTCCGGGTGGCTCGGTAGCTCGCCCTGGGTGCCGAACTCCTCGCTGGTGCGGACGAGGCCAGTTCCGAACAGGTGCTCCCAGAACCGGTTGACCGTGACCCGGGCGGTCAGCGGGTTGTCCGGCGACACCAGCCACCGGGCCAGGTCGAGCCGCGTCGGCCGGGCGTCGGCCTTGCCCAGCGGCGGGAAGACGGCCGGGACGCCCTCCGTCACCTCGTCGCCGAGGTCGAGGAAGTTCCCCCGCCGCTGGATGCGGGTGGCCCGCCGTTGGTTGGCCGGCAGCTCCCGCATCACCGGCACCGTCGCGTCCGGCTTCACCTCGGAAAGCTGCTTCTTGAGGGCCGCCAGCTTTTCCCGCTCCGGCTTCATTCCGTCGGCCGGGACGCCCTTCAGCTTGCCTTCCAGGGCCGCCACCTCGGCCTCCAGCTTGGCCTTCTTGGTGGCCCCGTCCACCGACCAGAACGCCAGGGTCGGGCTTTCGTCGGCCTTGTCGGCGTCGGCCGTGTTGTTGAAGAAGGCGAACAGCCGGAAGTACTCGTTCTGGGACAGCGGGTCGTACTTGTGGGTGTGGCACTGGCAGCAGGCGACCGAGGTGCCCATCCAGACGGTGAACGTCGTGTTCACCCGGTCCACCACGGCCACGTTGCGGAACTCCTCGTCGTTCGTCCCGCCCTCGTTGTTGGTCATCGTGTTCCGGTGGAACGCGGTGGCCGTCAGCACCTCGTCCGACGGGTCCGGCAGGAGGTCGCCGGCCAGTTGCTCGACGGTGAACCGGTCGAACGGGAGGTTCCGGTTGAACGCCTTGATCACCCAGTCGCGGTACTTCCAGATGGTCCGGGCGGGGTCGTCGGCGTACCCGGCCGAGTCGGCGTACCGGGCCAGGTCGAGCCACATCCGGGCCCAGTGCTCGCCGAACGCCGGCTTGGCCAACTGCTTATCAACGAACTTTTCGTAGGCGTCGGCGGACCCATCCTTGACGAACGCCTCGACCTCGTCCCAGGTCGGGGGAAGGCCGGTCAGGTCGAGTGCCACCCGCCGGGCCAGGGTGTACCGGTCGGCTTCCGGGGCGGGCTTCAACCCCTCCCGGTCGAGCCGGGCCAGGACGAAGGCGTCGACCGGGGTGCGGGCCCGACCCGGCTTGACCTCCGGGACGGCCGGCCGGGCCGGCTTGACGTAGGCCCAGTGGGCGGCATACGGGGCGCCCTGCTGGACCCAGCGGGACAGGATGTCCTTTTCCCGGGGCGTCAGCTTCTTCCCCGTCTTGGGCGGGGGCATCGCCTCGGTCGGCTCGGCCGATGTCACCCGCCGGACGAGTTCGCTCTCGGCCGGCTTGCCCGGGACGACCGCCGACCCGACGGCCCCGTCGGGGGTGTCGAGCCGGAGGTCGGCCTTCCGCTCCTTCTCGTCCGGCCCGTGGCAGGTAAAGCAGTTGTTCGACAGGATCGGCCGAACGTCCCGGTTATAGTCCACCGGTTCGGCCGGCGGTCGGGCCGCAGCCGGGGGGACAATCAGCCCGAGGGCGGCGACGACCGCCGGGAGCCGGGAGACGGGCCGGGGACGCATAGGCACGGACCAGGGGTGCGGGCGGGCGGTGCGGTGGTGGTACAGGCCTCCCGGCCTGTGCTGCTCCGTGCACAGGCCGGGAGGCCTGTGCCACCAAGACCGAGGCCCGGGCGGGCAAACCGAACGCCGGTGGGCGTCGTCTTGTGGGGTAAGGGTAGTGTACCGGACGGGCGGCCGGGGGTGGTGGGAAAATCGCCCGGCCCGGCCCGACCGGCCGGGCCGGTTCTGG
>JAIEQN010000135.1 GCA_019747685.1 Gemmataceae bacterium | reverse complement strand
GAGAAGGACCGGGCGGCCGAGCTGGCCAAGATGCTGGCGGCGGCCCCGACCCCGGGGGCCGGCGGCCCGGCGGGCGGCCCGGTCTCGCGGGACGTGGCGGCGTCGGCGGCCCGGTCGCTGGACCAGGGGATCACCGCGTACAAGGCCGGGCGGTACGAGGAGGCCGAGCGGTCGCTGGCGACGGCGACAACCGCCAACCCGGCGGACGCGGTCGGGTGGTACTTCCTGGGTGCGGCCCGGTGGACGCTGGGTAAGAGGGACGACGCCCGGGAGGCGTTCCGGCGGGGGGCGGGTGCGGAGTCGGCCCGGGTGGTCCCGGTGCGGGTGATCGACGCGGCCGTCGGCCCGATCCAGGGCCCGGCCCGGGACGCCCTGGCCGCCGAGCGGCCGTAGCCGCCGTTGTGCGGGGCGGGCGTCCGCCCGGCAGGCCCCGCCGGGCGGTTTCGGGACGGCGCCCACCGATCGCCCGGGTCACATCGGATTTCCCTTGCGGGTCGCCCCGGCCGCCGTAACACTCCCGGTTAGGCGGCCGGCCGGGCGGCCGACCCCATCCCCGAACGACACCTCTGGTGTGGACCAGGAGGCCCGAGATGAACGCGCCGAACCCCCACGTCGGCCGCACCCCCGAGGCGGACCGGACCTGGTGCCCGCCGCCCGTCCGGGCGGCCGGGCTGCTGGCCCTGGCGGTCGGACTCGTGGCCGCGGCCGGCCCGGCCCGGGGCGGGCCGATCGTCCCCAAGTTCACCGGCACCGACGACAACTTCATCGTCGGTACCGTGAGCCACGGGGCCGTCAACGCCAGCGCGACGCACAAGACGACCGTCACGGCCAAGGACGGGAAGAAGGAGGTCGGCAGGCTGACGTTCGAGATCAAGGAGAGGGACGGGAAGGGGAAGTTCCCGGACACGGTCGAGATCGTCTCCGGGACCACCCAGCACGTCGGGAACCCGAAGCGGGGCGAGCTGCCCGGGGACGGGCGGACGTTCGTGCCCAACCCGGGCGCCCTGCCCTTCGGCGAGGACCTGGGCCGGGTGGTGACGGCGCACGGCAAGGAGTTCGACTACGCCTACGGGCGTTTCACGGCCTTCCCCGACGTGAAGAACGAGAAGGAGATGATCGGGTACACGATTACGTACAACGGGTGGCACGTCGACGCGGCCAGGCTGAAGCGGCTGACCGGCCTCGGGGCCGGGCTGAAGTCGGACGACCCGTCGTCGGAGGCGTTCGGGGGGGCGGCGTTGCTCCTGGACACCGGGACCGGGGAGTTCGGGCTGGCCCTGTCGGTCCTCGGCGTGGCCCCGGCCGAGATCGACGCCGCCACCATCCGGCTGGGCACCCCGTCCGCCCCGGGGGACGTGATCTACGACCTGGACCCGATGGCGTTCGAGGACCTGGACGGGCTGGGGGCCGGCCGGAACATCACCGACGGCCTGTTCTCGGCCGCCGACCTCGACGAGGTGGCGGCCGGCCGGTCGTACATCGAGATCGTCGCCGGGTCGGAGGTGCTGACCGGCCGACTGCTGCCGGCGGCCGTGCCCGAGCCGTCGTCGGCGGTCCTGCTGGGGGCGGGCACGGCCCTCCTGGCCTACGCCCGACGGTTCCGGCGGGCCGGGGTCGGTCATCCCGCCGGGTCGTAGGGCGGGTCGGGCGGGTCGCAGGACCGCGACGCCCCACCCCGCACGAACACGGCGTCGTGCTGCCCCGGCCCGCCGTGGCCGCGACCGCCCTATCATACGCCCCGCGGTGGGGGCCATCCAAGGGAGGAGATCATGAGGCAATATGCCGTCCGGTGGCTGGTCGTGCCGGCGGCGGTGGCCCTGGCCGCCGTGACGCTGGGCGACGCCCGCGGGGACTTCGTCGTCAACATCAACGGAAAGGAACTCCGGTCCAGAGATCGCGACGCCATCCGCATCGACGGGACCTACGGGGACCTCAAGATCGAGTCGTCCGGGGGCTTCGCCCGCGTCAAGGCGGTCGAGACCGCCGACGTGAACGAGCTGATCCTGACCGACGCGATCCTCATCAACACGGGGTCCTCGTCCAGCCCGTTCTCGATCGTGTTCGCGTTCGACTTCGGCCCGAACCCCTCGGAGAAGGTCAAGGCCTCGGTCGGCATCGACGGCGTGTTCGCCACCGGGTCCGGGGGCGGAACCCTCAACTTCGGCACCGGGTTCATCTTCGAGGGCTTCATCGAGGGCGGACGGATCGACGGCGTCCTGTCGGCGGTGGTCGGCGGGATGCCGTCCGGGACGACATTCGACCAGTCCGGATCGGACCAGCGGTTCCTGCTGGGGACCCGGACGCTGACCGGCCAACTGGGCATCAACCTGGGGGCGAACGAGCGGATGGCGCTTCCCGGTAGTGCCCGGCTGGGGGTCCAGGCGGTGACCCCGGAGCCGACCGGACTCGTCCTGCTCGGCTCGGGGGTCCTGGTCCTGTTCGGCCGGTCCGTGCGGGCGTCCCGAGCCCGCCGCCGGCCGGGCCGCCCGGGGGCCGTCCCGACCTGACGGGGCGGGGGCCCGGGCCGCCGACCCGGCCGGGTCGTGCTGACCAACAACCGGTGGGACTACCACCGCCTCCACCGGACCGACCCGACCCACGCCGGCATCGTGACGTTCACCGACGACCGGGACGAGGCCGCGATCGTCCGCCGGGTCCACGCCCGGCTGGCCGCGGCCGGCGACCCGGCCGGGCAACTGATCCGGGTGACCAAGGCCGGCTGACCCGTCCCGCCCCGCCGCCGGAGGCGAAGCGGTAACCCGCCCCCGGCTACAATGCCCGCGGAGGACCCGCCATGACCCCGACCGTCGCCCCAGGAGAGCTACCCGTGCCGACCCCGACACCCACCCCGACCGTCGGCGAACCGGCCGACCGGCTCGACGACCCGAACGACCCGTTGCCGCCCCCGTCCCGCTGGGAGAACGAGGAC
Organism: Gemmataceae bacterium; assembly: GCA_019747685.1. Classification (GTDB taxonomy): domain Bacteria; phylum Planctomycetota; class Planctomycetia; order Gemmatales; family Gemmataceae; genus Urbifossiella. Next base: position 3,398 of record JAIEQN010000135.1, on the reverse strand, counting down.
CCGCCCGGGACCACCGGCGACCCCCAGCACAACGACCCCGAGTCCATCGCCGCCTGGATCGCCGAGTTCGACGCCCTCCCCGCCTCCGACCTGACCGACGAGGAGTACGCCGCCTTCAAGCTCATCCTCGCCGAGCAGCGGCTGGCCGGCATGGAGGCGGCGAAGGCCCGCGTCGAGGCCCTCAAGCGGGGCGAGCCGTGAGGCGGTACAGCCTGGACACGAACGCGATGAGCGACGCCATCAACGGCCGCCGGGGGGTCGATCGGCGGGTGCGGCAGGCCCGGCTGGCCGGGCATCAGGTCGGGGTGGCCGTCCCCGCCCTGGCCGAGCTGCTCGGCGGGGTGGAGGCGAGCGACACCCGCGACCGGAACCGGCCGGTCGTCGAGCGGGCGGTCCGGTTGTACAAGCGGTGGCCGTTCTTCGAGGACGCGGCCCGGGAGTACGCCCGACTCTACGGCCTGTTGCGGCGGGGCGGGCGGACGGTTCCGCCGATCGACCTCCAGATCGCGGCCATCGCCCGGACGCTCGGCGACTGCACCGTCGTCACCGTGGACGGCGACTTCTCGGCCATCCCCGGGCTGAAGGTCGAGAACTGGGCGACCTGACGAACGGCGGCCCCGCCGCCGCGGGAGACGAGGCGGTAGCCCGCCCCCGGCCGTGGTACAATCCCGGACAGGAGGCCCCGCCATGCCGCTCCGCGACCACTTCCGCCCGCCGTTCAGCACCCGCCGCACCTGGGAGGAGTTCCACGGCATGTGGCCGGGCGAGATCGTCCGCCACCTGCGGGACCGGCTCCCCGCCGGGTTCGAGGCCGGCCCCCAGGTTCACCTCGGCCGTTCGTCGAGATCGACATCGGGACCTACGAGCAAGACGCCGGCGGGCCGGCCGGGTACGACCCGCCCGCCGACGGCGGGGCGGCCGCCTGGGCCGCCACCCTGCCGGTGGTGGCCGTCGAGACCGAGCTGCCCGACTACGACGAGTACGAGGTCCGCATCTACGATGCCACCCGCGGCCGGACCCTGGTGGCCACGATCGAGCTGGTCAGCCCGGGCAACAAGGACCGCCCGGAGAAGCGGAACGCCTTCGTCGGCAAGTGCGCCGCCCTCCTCCAGAAGGGGGTGGCGGTCAGCGTCGTCGACCTGATCACCGCCCGGCACACCAACCTGTTCGCCGACCTGCTGGGGTTCGTCGGCCACGGCGACCTGAACCCGCCGGCCCCCGCCGCTGTACGCGGCCTCATGCCGGTGGGTCGAGCGGGGGCGGGCGGCCGGCCCTGGAGGGGTGGTCCCACGCCCTGACGGTCGGCGACCCGCTGCCGACGCTGCCGCTCTGGCTGACCGCCGACCGGCCCGTCCCCCTCGACCTGGAGGCCGGCTACCGTCAGGTGTGCCACGACCTGTGGCTCGACTGACGGGCCGGGCCTGCACGTCATCCCGCCGCCGCGGGAGGCGGGCGGTAGCCGGCCGGCCGAGGTTGCACCGCCGGGCCGCCGGCCGGATAATACCGGCGGTCAACGAGGAGCCGCCATGCCCGCCGTCGTCGAAGCCCCGGTCTCGCTCATGGAGTCGGTCGCCGGGATGCGGTTCCCGCCGAAGGCCGACAGCCACATCCAGCGGCTCATGGACCGGAACTCGGCCGGCCAGCTCACCCCGGCCGAGCGGGACGAGCTCGAAGCCCTCGTGGAGCTGAGCGAGCGGATCGCCCTGGTCCGGGCGGAGGCCCTGAAGGTCCTCGGGCGGACGCCGGCGTGACCCCGTCGTGGGCCGAGACGTGCCGGCGGGTGGCCGCCCGGGCCGGGGGCCGGTGCGGGTACCGCCGGATGCACCAGGCCCTGCAAGGGGCCACCTTCCACGTCGAACATACCCGCCCGACGGCCGCCGCCGGGTCCGACGATCCGGACAACCTCGCCCTGGCGTGTCCAGGGTGCAACCTCAAGAAGGCCGACCGGGTTTCGGTCCCCGACCCGGACATGGGTGCCGCGGTGCCCTTGTTCAACCCCCGGCTCGACCGCTGGGCGGACCACTTCGCCTGGGACGGCCCGCGGGTGGAGGGGCTGACCCCGACCGGCCGGGGGACGGCCGCCGCTCTCGCCCTGAACCACCCCCGGCGGGTGCTGATCCGCGAGGCCGAACAATTCTTCGACTTGTTCCCGCCCGACGACGAGGACGCCGGCGGCTGACGCCGCCCGCCGGCAACCCCGGTCGCCCCGCCGCCGCGGGAGGCGGGGCGGTAGCCGGCCGACGGCTATTTTCACTTGACACCGCCCGGCGGGAGTCTAGGGTACAGGCGTTCAATTCCGTTTACTACGGTATTCGGACGCGGGCGGGCGGAGCCGACCCCGAGTACGGCGGGATACGGGATCGGTCGGGGTCCGACGCAACCGCCAGCCGAGATGGGGATTCGGACGAAATCGCCGACCGAACACGACAGCCCCGCCGAACCCCTCCGGCACCAAAAACACTGGAAACGCAAGCGAATCCGCACTCCCGGCGCGGTTCGCAAAAAGAGGGGGGAGGGGGGTCGTACTGAAAACCCCGGGGATTTCGCGTCCGAGCACGACCGGCCCGGCCGAGTGGGCGACCGCACCGGCCGCTATCATGACGGGTATGATCGGGGCCCGGGTCGGGAACTGGTACGTCGAGGCCGAGGCCGGCCGCGGGCCGGGCGGGGCCGTCTACCGGGCCAAGTCCTACGCCGACGGCCGGCCGGCCGCGGTCAAGCTCCTCGACGACCCCCACCTCGCCCCCAAGCTGGCCGCCGAGCTGCTCGCCCTCCGCCGGCTCGACCACCCCAACATCGCCGCCTACCTCGACAGCGGCACCCACGCCGGCCGGCCGTACCTCGCGGCGGAATGGGTCGACGGGACCGACGCGGCGAAGCTGCTCGCCGGCGGCCGCCGGCCGTGGCCGGAAGTCCTGTCGGTCGCGGTCCAGGTCGCCCGGGCGCTCAAGCACGGGCACAACCGGAACGTCCTCCACCGCGACCTGAAGCCGGCCCACCTGATGCTGACGGCCGACGGCACGGTCAAGCTCCTGGCCTTCGGGCTGGCCCGGGTCGTCCCGCCCCACCTCGCCCCCACGCCCGTCCTCGGGTCGGCCGCCTACCTGCCGCCGGAAACCGCCGGCGGCAAGCCGCCCACCCGCCGGGCCGACTTCTACTCCCTCGGCGGGCTGCTCTACACCCTGGCCACCGGCCGGCCGCCGTTCGCCGCCGCCACCCTGGTCGAACTGACCCACAAGCAGTGCTATGCTTTGCCGGAGCGGCCCGGGATGGTCGTCCCGGGCCTGCCGGTCGAGTTGGACGAGTTCATCTGCGGCCTCCTGGCCAAGGACCCGGCCCGCCGGCCGGCCACCGCCCCGTACGTCCTCGAAGACCGGGAGCGGATTAGGGGCAAGCGC
>JAIEQN010000564.1 GCA_019747685.1 Gemmataceae bacterium | reverse complement strand
CACCCGGCCGAGCTGCGGCCGGGGTCGGTCGGGACGGTCGCCGCCGGGGCCGCCCTCCGCAACCTTCCCGAAGACGCCCTCGGCACCCTGCTGACGACCGACGACCCGGCCGACGGTTCGGTCCTGCTGGCCGTCCGCCGGCCGGTCCTGTTGGCCCTCCTGGCCGGGCTGCTCGGTGACACCCCGTCGTCACTCCCGGCCGACCGCGACCCGACCGACCTCGAGGCCTCGCTCGTCGGCTACGCCCTCCGCGGGCTGTTCCTCGACCCGCTCGAACGGGGCTGGCCCGGCCCCGAGCCGCTCGTTCTTTCCTCCGGCCCGCTGACCGCCCCCCGGGCCGCCTGGAAGGGGCCGGCGTCCGACCCGGTGCTGGTCGCCGCCCTGACCGCCGCCGGGCCGTGGGGCGAACATCCGGTCCACCTGATCCTGACCCGGGCCGGGCGGTGGGACCGGCTGGCCCGGGCCGAGATGCCCCGGCCCGCCGCCGACCGCCCGGACGCCGACCGCGGGCCGATCGAGGCCCTGGTCCGGGACATGCGGGTGGACGTGTCGGTCCTCCTCGGCACGGCCGAGCTGACCATGACCGAGGTGGCCGGGCTACGACCGGGCGACCTCCTGGTCCTGCGGCAGAAGGTGTCCGACCCGCTCGACGCCCTGGTGGCCGGCGCCCCGAAGCTGCGGGTCTGGCCCGGGGCGGTCGGGTCCCGGGCGGCCGTCCAGGTCCACGCCGCCACGACCGACTAACCCCCGAGAGGCCCACCCCGATGCCCGACGCCCCGCCCGACGAACACGCCGCCCCCGAGGTCGTCGCCCGGCCGCCGGCGTTCGCCCAGCTCGACCCCCGCGGCGGGGGCCAGGCGGGCGGGTCGCTCGACGCCCTGCGGGACGTGCCGATCACGGTCACGGCCCGGCTCGGGCACGTCGTCCTGCCGATCGGGGAAATCCTCACCCTCGGCCCGGGGTCGGTGATCGAGCTGGAGGAGTCGGTCAACCAGCCGATCGAGCTGACCGTCCGGGGGGTGCCGTTCGCCACCGCCGAGGTAGTGGTGGTGGACGACCACTTCGCCGTCCGGATCAAGACGCTGCTGCCGCCCCGGGGCGGGAGGGCCGTGCCGTGACCGCCCGCCGCCTCGCGGCCGTTCTGATCGCCTTGCCCTTCCTGCTGGCGGCCGACGCCCCGGGCGGGCTGGCCTACACCCCGCCGGCCCCGCCGCCCCCGCCCGACCCGGCCGGGCTGGTCGTCAAGCTCTTCCTGCTGACCGCCGGGGCCATCGGAGCGTGTGCCGGGGCCGTCTGGCTGGCCCGGCGGGCGAACCGGCCCCCGGCCGTCCCCGCCGACTCGGCCGGCCGGCTGGTCCTGGAAGGGAGCCTGCCGCTGCCCCGGCGGTGTTCGGTCCACTTCGTCAAGGCCGACGGGCACACCGTCGCCGTCACCACCGACGCCACCGGCCTGCGGTCGATGGTCCTCCTCTCCGAGCCGTTCCAGACCATGCTCGACGAAGCCGGGCGGTGAACCGATGTCGGGCGGGCGGGGGGCGTCGGCCCTCTGATCGGGCCCGGCATCCGGGGGCCGACGCCCCCCGCCCGCCGGGTCCGACGGCGGGCGCGGCACCGGCGGCCGGGGCAGGTCGTCGTCATCGTCCGGTTCGCCCTCGTTGAAGTCCTCGTCCTCGTCGTCCCAGTCATCCGGGTCGGGGGGCCCGTAGATGCCCTTCAGCCGCTCCTCGGCCCGTTCCAGGAGCATCCGGTCGATCTTCACCGCCACCGGGTCGGACTTCGGGCGGGCCTTCCGGCCGGGCCGCATCTCGGTCATGCGGAGCTTGAGGATGCTGTCGGCCGCTTGGCGGCGGGCCTTGTCGTCGTCCGACCGGAGTTCCCGGCGGAGGGCGACGACGGCCTCGGCGCAGGCCTCGTCGACCACTTCCCGACGGGCCAGCCGGTAGAGGGCGCGGTAGACCGGGCCGGCGTCGCGGGCTTGGCGTTCGAGGGCTTCCGAATCGGCCCCGAGCCGGTCGGCGACGGCCTCCCACGACGCCCCGCGGGCGCGGAGGACGGCGACCCGTTCGAGCAGGCCGGGCGGCGGATGGGGTTGGTTGGCTGACATGGTGGGCCTCCCGATGTGCCGGACCAGCCCGCCGGAACCGGCGGGCGAAGTGACCGGATGCAATTTATACTCATGTCCACTATTGGTCAACCCCGGTAGCCGGCCTGGAAATTGTTACTGGGGAATTTGCTTGCGTGCGGTTGCCGTGTCGGTTGAAATGGGGGCGTAGAACGCCCGGTGGTGCGGCCATCGTGAGCTGAGGGGCGGACGATCCTCGCAAGGTCGGTGTTAGCGGTTTAGGCTGCGAAGTTCCGGCGCAGTGAGACGGCCTAGACGGGTGGAAGTCGTGCCGGAAGTGCCGGTTCGGGCCTCGCAGTGTTCGCCGAGTTAGGCTGCGGGGCCGGATTAGGCTGCGAGCAGCCTCGCAGGCTAATCACAAGTTCGGCGGCGGAGGGCGCACGAAGCCCCGAGGCGCTCAACGACCGTGGCGCTGCAATGTTGTGCTGGCTGATCCCAATCTGGGTGGTGAGCGCGCTGATCGCCATCCCCTGCGTGAGGGACTTCAACAATGACGATGACATGGCCCCGATCGTATATCTGGTCGGAATGGTCTTTGGCCCGATCACTGTGCTTGTCTGGGTCGTGCGGTGGTTGTTCACGGCGCGGATTTAGGCACGCTGGTTGGGCCGTAAGACGCCGAACCAAACGCTGCACCTGACCCGGCGGCACCATAGGTTTCTGGGACATCGAACTCTCTTGTGCCGCCGGGCAGGTGAGCGGGGTCGTTCGGCGAGGGAGGGCGGGCTGGCCGAACTACGGGCGGAGTGGCCCAACCTCGCCAAACGAGTCATCCCCACTGTGACGGCCGGCGGCACCATCACCGACCTCCTGAGCGGCCCGCTCGCCCCCGACTGGACGGTCGAGGGGCTGGCGGAGGACGTGCTGAGCGCGGTGGCGGCCCAGCCAGTCGCCGGGCCAGAGCTGGTTGTCGATGTCGACGACGCGACCGGCCGTCAGACGCGCCGGCTGATCCGGCCGCTCCTCGCGTACCTGGCGTCCCGGTCGGCCGCCGAAGCCGGCACGCCCGTCAACCTCTACGGCCGTCGCCTCGCCTTCAAACGACCTAGCCCAACCGGTCCGGCTTGGGTTGTCGGCGCGTTCGAGAACCGGCCGGGCCGCGTTCGCCTCGCCCTGCGGCGGTCCGGCCCGCCCGACCCGTCGGCTTGCGAGCCGACCTGTCCGGGATGCGCACCAGGCCGTGCCCACCCCGGCGATTGCCGAACGACCTTCGAGTGACTACAATGTAGTCACCAGGAGGGCGTGGCCGTGAAGACCCGCATCGTCCCGATCGGCAACTCCCGCGGCATCCGCATCCCCAAGCCGTTGCTCGAACAGGCCGGACTGTCCGGCGAGGTCGAGATCACCGCCGAGGGCGGGGCGCTGGTCGTCCGGCCGGCGAGGGCGGCCCGGGCCGGGTGGGCGGACGCCTTCGCCGAGATGGCCCGCCGGGGCGACGACGCCCTCCTCGACGGGCCGACGCCGTCGTCCTTCGACCGCGATGAGTGGGAATGGCGGTGAACCGCTTCGAGGTCTACCTGGTCGACCTCGACCCGACCGTCGGCAGCGAAATCCGCAAGACCCGGCCGTGCCTGGTCGTCTCGCCGGACGAGATGAACCACGCCATCCGGACCGTGATCGTCGCCCCGATGACCAGCAAGGGGCGGCCGTACCCGACGCGGGTGGCCTGCCGGTTCAAGGGAAAGGACGGGCAGGTCGTTCTCGACCAGATACGGGCCGTGGACGTGTCGCGGCTGGTCAGGAAGCTGGGCCGGATCGACGCCAAAACGGCCGCGGAAGTTCTCGACGTGTTGCTCGAACTGTTCGCGCCGTGACATGTCGCACGGGCAGGAATGCCTGTGCCACCAACCGCAGCACACAGGCCGGGAGGCCTGTGCCACCAGAGTATCATTCTGGTGGCACAGGCCTCCCGGCCTGTGCGGCTGACTACCGGATCACGTTGGCCAGCTCCTGGAGCGTCTCGTTGGCCGCGGTCATCGTCCGGGCGTTCACCTGGAACCCCCGCTGGGCGATGATCAGCCGCGAGAACTCGACCGCGATGTCCACGTTCGACCCCTCCAGGGCACTCCCCTGCACCGTCCCCCGGCCGCCCGTCCCGGCCACCCCGACCAGCGCCTGCCCGGAAGACGCCGACGCCGAAAAGTAGTTGTTCCCCTGCCGCAGCAGCCCGCTCTCGTTGTTGAACCCGGCGATGGCCAACTGAGCCAGGGCGATCGTCCGGCCGTTCGAGAACTGCCCCTGGACGATCCCGCTGGTGTCGAACGACACGGCCGTCAGGACCCCGGCCCCGGCCCCGTCCTGGGTGGTCAGGGCCGCCGTCGACGCCCCGCCGAACTGGGTCAGCCCGGTCGCCTGGCCGACCGTCCCGAAGTCGAGGGTCACGTCCTGGGGGGCCGTAATCCCCGGGATGCCGCTGAGCCGGACGGCCAGGCTCCCCGGCCCGGCCAACAGCCCGTCCGACCCGAACGTGACCGTCGTGCCGGTGGTCGCGTCCGGCTGAACGGTGGCCGTCCCGCCGCTCACGGTCGCCGTCACGTCGAAGGTGTTCGGGGCCGTCTTGGTGAACGTCACCGTCAGCGCCCGCGGGGTGCTCTGGGCGTCGTACACCTGGATGCCGGCGGTCACCGACTGGCCGACGAGCAGCCCGGCCCCGAGGTTCCCCTGGACCTGGGCGGTCGTCGTGCTCACCCCGGCGACCCCGGCCCCGAACGGGACCTGGATGTCGGTCACGCCCGGGACCTGGAACCCCGGCGCGGTCGCCGACCCCTCGCCGGTCGGGCCGGTCCGCTGGACCCGGAACCCGGTGTTCGGGTCGACCAGGTAGCCGGCGGCGTCGACCGAGAACGACCCGGCCCGGCTGTACGCGGTCGCCTGGCCGTTGGACATGACGAAGAACCCGGTGCCCTGGAGGGCGGCGTCGAGGGACCGGCCGGTCGGGGTGACGGCCCCCTGCTGGAACAGGTTGTCGACCGACCCGACCCCGACCCCGAACCCGGACTGGGTGGGGTTGGTCCCGCCCAGCCCGCCGGCCGGGGCCGACCCGGGGTTGAGGGTCTGGTAGACGAGGTCCTTGAACACCAGCCGCTGGCCCTTGTAGCCGGTGGTGTTGATGTTCGCCAGGTTGTTGCCGACGGTGTCGAGGGTGGACGAGTTGGCCCGCAGGCCGGTCGAGCCGGTGAACAGGGCGGACAAAGCCATCGATCGATCCTCAGGGGGTGCGAGTCACGGGGGAAAAAGTCCATGCGGCGGCCGGCGGGGGCTGCACGCCCCCGCGAGCGACCGTACCGGCACGACGCCGGCATCACGAGCGGGTCGTTACACGACGGAGACCACCTGGCTCAGGCCGACCGAGGCGTCGCCGACTTGGAGGACGAACGCCCCGTTCTGGACCTGGACCGAGTTGACGGTGCCGGCGACGGGGTCGCCGCCGCCGGCCGGGGTGTAGCGGATCGTCTTGCCGATCAGGTCGGCCCCCTGGGTCAGTTGGGTCAGCCGGAGCATCTCCGAGAAGTTGGCGTTGAGCTGCTGGATGCCCGACACCGTGTTCAGGGTGGCGAGCTGGCTGAGCAGCTGGTTGTTGTCCAGCGGGCTGAGCGGGTCCTGGTTCTGGAGCTGGGCGACCAGCAGTTGCAGGAACTGGTCGGTGCCGATCGCGGACAGGCCGGCCGGGGCAGCCATCGGTGGTCTCCTTCCCCGCGAGGGGGTGGCTTGGTGGCACAGGCACTCCTGCCTGTGCCGGCTTTATACGGTCACATCCAGCCGGCCGGACCGGGCGGGGCCGGTCGAGCGGCTCACAGTCCGGGCGGTCGCGGCAGCCGATTCATACCCGCCCTCGGCGGCCGCGTCCCGGTACGGGTTGCCCCGGCCGTCGGCCCCGGGGTCGGCCGACACGTCGAACCGGCCGACCGACAGCCCGGCGGCTTCGAGCCGCTGGCGGAGTTCGGGCAACTGGCTCTCGATCACCTGCCGGACGGCTTCGTCCGCCACGACGACGTGCCCGCGGACGGCGTCCCCGTCGGCCAAGAGCCGGACGTAGACCCGGCCGAGTTCGGGCGGGTCGAGCCGCAGCCGGAACTCGACGGTCCCGTCCCGGTCGAGGGTGCGGGCGTGGGCCACCACCCCGTCGGCCACCTGGACGGCCGCCGGCGGGCGGGCCGGGGCGGTCGCGGGCATCGGGGCGACCGGCGACGCTTGCGGTG
>JAIEQN010000320.1 GCA_019747685.1 Gemmataceae bacterium | reverse complement strand
GGCCCCGCCGAAGCTCCCGCCGACCACCCCGGTCGCCGGCCCGGTCCCGAACCTGTCGGCCAAGCCGAAGCCGAAGCCGCCGGCGGCCCCCGCCGCCCCGGCCCCGGGCAAGGGGTCGTAGCCGCCGGGCCGTTCGCCCCCTACAATCGTCTTCTACCGCGTGACGGACACCGGACCCGGGGCTGACCCCCCGGGTTCGGGCGTTTGGTTCACGCCGACGGGCCGCGGAGCCTGTTCCCGGCCCGACCCCCAGTGACGGGGCGGTCCCTAAGCCGGTCCGGGAAAGGCAAAAGGAACAAGGAAAAAGGCAAAATCCGCTTGGCATATTTTTGCCTTTTTCCTTGTTCCTTTTGCCTTTCCCGAAGCCGCCCCCCCGCACGGAGCACGCCATGGCCACGAAGAACAAGACCAACAAGAGCGTCAAGAAGCGGATCAAGGTGACCGGGACGGGGAAGCTGCGGTACGCGAAGGTCGGCCGGCGGCACCTGAACGCCCACATGACCACCAAGCGGAAGCGGCAGCTCCGCCGGGCCGGGATCATCGAGGGCCGGCCGAACGTCCTGAAGAAGTACAAGATCGCCCTCGGGCTGCTCTAGGCCGCCGCCCCCGGAACACACCTTCACCCCACACACCCGCCCCGGCGGCACCGCCCCGGGGCCGACGCGTCGAGGACACCCGGCCATGGTTCGCGCACGCAGTAAGGCCACCACCGCCCGCCGGAAGAAGCGGACCCGGAAGCTGACCAAGGGGTTCCGGCTGGCCCGGCACAACCTGTACCGGCAGGCCATCGTCACCCTGATCCGGGCCCGGGCGTTCGCCTTCCGGGACCGCCGGGCGAAGAAGCGGGACTTCCGCCGCCTCTGGATCGTCCGGATCAACGCCGCCTGCCGGATGCGGGGGATGCGGTACAGCGAGTTCATGCACGGGCTGCAACTGGCACTGGTCCAGCTCGACCGCAAGGCCCTCTCCGAGGTCGCCATCCACGACCCGGGGACGTTCGACCAACTGGTCGCCGTCGCCCGGGAGCAGGTGACGGCCGAGGGGAAGAAGCTCGCCGAGAAAGCCAAGCAGCGGGAGACGGCGGCCGCGGCGAAGTAGGCCGATCCGGGGCGACCGGGGGGCGTGAGCCCCCCGGTGGGCATCACCTACCGGGGGGCTCACGCCCCCCGCTCGCCAACACCTTCGCCCGAACCCGTCACGTCCCTATCCTGTCCCCACTTCGCACGCCTCCGGACGGGGTTCCCGCCGATGCCCGATGCCGCCGACGACCTGAAGGTCCTCGAAGCCGCCGCCCTCGCCGAACTGGGTACGGCCGCCGACGAGCCCGCCCTGCGGGAGTGGAACACCCGCTACTTCGGCGACAAGGGCCAGATGAGGGCCGCCCTGGGCAAGCTCAAGGACATCCCCAAGGACCAGCGGGCGGCGTTCGGCCAGGAAGCTAACCGGGTCAAGGTGGCGCTCGAAGGGGCCTACGAGACGGCCCTCGCCGCGGCGAAGGAAGCCGCCCTCCAGGCCAGCCTGACGGCCAGCCCGCTCGACGTGACCTTGCCCGGCCGGACCCGGCCACGCGGCCGGCTGCACCCGGCCACCCAGGTCCTCCGCCGGGTCACGTCGATCTTCGCCGACCTGGGGTTCCAGGTCTACCGGACCCGGGAGGTCGAGACCGACGACCTGAACTTCGAGGCCCTGAACATGCCGGCCCACCACCCGGCCCGGGACATGTGGGACACGTTCTTCACGACCACGCCGGGGGTGGTGCTGCGGACGCACACGTCGCCGGGGCAAATCCACGTCATGAAGGAGCATCACCCGAAGCCGATCCGGGTGATCCTGCCGGGGATGTGCTACCGGAACGAGGCGATCAGCACCCGGAGCGAAATCCAGTTCCTGCAGGTCGAGGGGCTGGCGGTCGGCGAGGGGGTGACGATGGCCGACCTGAAGGGGACGATCACGGCGTTCGCCCGGCGGATGTTCGGCCCGGACCGGCAGGTCCGCATCCGGTCGAGCTACTTCCCGTTCACCGAGCCGTCGATCGAGGTGGACATCGACTGGCCGGCCGACGACCCGAACCGGGACCGGCTGACGAAGGGGACGGGCTGGCTGGAGATCATGGGGGCCGGGATGGTCCACCCGTCGGTCCTGCGGGCGGGCGGGTACGACCCGGACCAGGTAACGGGGTTCGCGTTCGGGATGGGTCCGCAGCGGATGCTGATGCTCCGGCACGCGATCGACGACATCCGCCTGTTCTGGGCCAACGACCTCCGCTTCCTCCGGCAGTTCTAGCCGCCGGCGGGCCGTGGTAGAATGCCCCCGGCCCCTCCCCGGAGGTACGGACATGGGCACGGTCATTCTCGACGCCGAGTTGAAGGCGAAGCTGAACGGGCTGAACGAGCCGCTCGACCTCCGCGACCCGGACGGCCGGCTGGTCGGCCGGTTCGTCCCGGTCGACCCGGAGTTGCGGGCGATGTACGACTGGGCGAGGGAGGAGTTCGCCCGGCAGGAGGCCGAGGACGCGGCCAACGGTGTCACCCGCACCTGGGACGGCAAGAGCGGCAAGACGACGGCCGAGGCCATCGCCTACCTCGAACGGCTCGGCCGGGAAGGGGCGGCCGGGCAATGAACTGGACCCTCATCTGGCTGGACGGGCCGCTCGACCAACTCGCCCGGCATTACATCCCGCTGTGGGGAACACCGGCGTCGCAGGCGGTGACGGACGCGATGGCCCGGGTGGACCGGCTGTTGGAGCGGAACCCGTTGGACGCGGGCGAGTCCCGGGCCGGGCACCGCCGGCTGCTGGTCGAGTCGCCGCTGACGGTCGAGTTCGAGGTGTTCGACGAGCAGCGGACGGTGGTGGTGACGGCCGCCCGCTATACCCCGCCCCGAGCCGGCTGACGGGCTCACGCCGCATCCCCGCCTGGGTTCCACCTCTCGCGGTGGCGTGTATTGTGGAGGTCGAAATGTTCAGCATTCAAGGCGTGACCCGCCGCTCTGGCGTGGAGCAACTCCATCCGTAACTCGATGACTTTCAGATCGAGTAGGGCGTGACAGTTGGCGCAGGTACAAATCATGTTCTCCAGCGAGTCAGGGCCACCTTCCGCTAACCCCTTAACGTGATGCGCTTCCGCGTAGGCCTCCCCAGAAGGAAGTCGTAGGCGAATCCCGCAGACCTGGCATTGTGAATCGTACAACGCCTTGACCCGTGCCACGAGTCGCTGGTCCCTGTTGAACTCGCTGACCTCTCGCGATCGCCGAACAACGGCCTCCCAGTCCTCCACCTGACCGGCTTCCGGCCACGGCCTTCGTTCCAGCAGAGGGTTGAAATTAAGCAGTCGGAAGCGCGACGGGCCGACCTCATGGAACAGGGGATCGCCATTGTACTTGGCGAATCCAGGGCACCGGCGGTACAGCAACTGCCGAAGCGTGGTGACGAAGTTCATCTTGTCCTTGTACGGCTCGTGCGAATGGTGACGTGCTGTCTCAATGTGGTTGTAAACCTCGGTCCATGTAGCAACACCGCCCAGAATAACAAAGGCGTTGACGAGTTCGTCTATGGTTAGGGGGTTGTTCATCGGCGGTACTCCGAAGCGGCCAAGTTCGCGGGAGGTTGCGAAAAGATGTCGCGACGACCGCCAGCATCAGGACGTATCGCCGCGATGTTATGCGGCGTCCGTCCCGGCGGGCGGCTGGTCCCGGGCGTCGCACTGCCGGCGGTGCTCGGCGACCGCGTCCAGGTACTGCCGGGTTAGGTCGTCGTCCGGCAGCCACCCGGCGGCCGCCAGCCACGGCTTGTCCGGCGTCACCTCCAGCGGCAACAGCGCGAACGGCTCCGGCACCCGCCCCTTCAGGGCCGCTTCCAGGGCCTGCACCGCCTCGTACCGGGTGCCGCCGGGCGCCTCGGCTTCGGCCGGGTGACGGCACCGTGCCCGGTAGCCCGTCCCCGCCGGCCCGACCACCACCGGGATGTCCATCGGCTGCCTCCGCGTGGGGCCACGCCGTCCATCCTACCCGATCACACCGCGTCCGGGTGGAGGTCGAGTCCCCGCAGCCAGGCCGGCGGGACGCCCGCCCGTGCGCACGGTGCGCACGGCACAGCCCGACCCGGCGTGTGTGGGTCCCTTCACACCCGGCCGCCCGGCCGTTGGCGTCCGCCCGCCCGGCCGACTACAGTGGAGTGGGGACCCGCGGCCTCTCCCCGGGGTACCGCCGGCCCCGACAACTCGTCCGGCTCCCGTCCCGGAGGGCCGCCATGTCGTCCCGCCACCCGCCCCGCCCGGCCACCCACGGCCCCGCCGCCTGGCGGCCGTTGGCCCGGTACAAGGTCCTGGTCCACCGGGCCGAGCAGGGCCTGCTGGCCGTCGCCCGGGCGGTCATGGACCTGACCCGGTTCGGCCCGGCCGAGGCCGAGCACCGGATGTGGGAGGCCCACCACCGCGGCCGGGCGGTGGTCGTCGTCACCCACCTGGAGCGGGCCGAGCTGTTCGTCGAGCAGTTCGCCGCCCGCGGCCTCTCGGCCAGCATCGAGCCGGCGTAGCGGCCCGGCGGAAGGAGTCCCCGATGGCGCGGCTGGTGCTCGGCTCCCGGAACAAGAAGAAGCTCCGGGAGATGGTCGACCTGTTGGGCGACCTCGGCCTCGACTTGTCCGACCTCACCCCGTACCCGGACGCCCCGCCGGTCGAGGAGACGGCCGGGTCGTTCGTCGGCAACGCCACCCTCAAGGCGACCACCCTAGCCCCGATCCTCGGGGCGTGGGTGATCGGCGAGGACAGCGGCCTCGTCGTCCCGGCCCTGGGCGGGGCGCCGGGGGTGGACTCGGCCCTGTACGCCGGGACCCACGGGGACGACGCCGCGAACAACGCCAAGCTGCTCCGCGAACTCGCCCCGTTCACCGGCGACGACCGGGCCGCCTACTACGTCAGCACGGCGGTCCTGGCCGACCCGACGGGCAAGGTGGTGGCCACGGTCGAAGGCCGGTGCCACGGGGTCATCGTCACCGAACTCCGCGGCACCGGCGGGTTCGGGTACGACCCGCTGTTCCTGGTTTCGGAGTACGGGAAGACGTTCGGCGAGCTGCCGCCGGAGGTCAAGCAGCGGATGAGCCACCGGGCGAAGGCGTTCGAGCAACTCCGGCCGGTGATCGTGCGGGAACTGCTTGGCGAGCGGGGGCGTGGGCCGCATTCGCCCCTCTCCCCTTGAGGGAGAGGGTGGCGAGGTGGGCGACGCCTCCCGCGCCGGGTGGGGGGAAAAGCCGACGCAGTTCGAGGGGCGGGGGCGGTCCGTCCCCTCACCCGTCACCCGCCGCTTACGGCGGGTGCCACCCTCTCCCTCAAGGGGAGAGGGCAAGACATCGACCCGGCTCACACCCCCGCTCGCCCGGAACGTTTATGTCGCTCCAGCAGCTCCAGGCCGACATCAACGCCTTCCGCGGCTACCTCCGGGCCGAGCGGGGGATGGCCGACAACACCGTCCGGGCCTACGGCCGGGACCTGGCCCGGTTCGCCGGGTGGGCGGCCGCCGTCCGGTTCACCGACTACGGGTCGCCGACGCTGAAGGACCTCGGCCGCTACCTGTCGTTCCTGCACGAGGAGGGGCTGGCCCCGCCGAGCGTGGCCCGGCACCTGGTCGCCCTCAAGATGTTCTACCGGTTCCTCCGGCTGGACGAGCGGGCCGACGCCGGGGCCGTCGACCTGCTCGGGTCGCCGAAGCTGTGGCAGCGGATTCCGACCGTCTTGCCGCCGTCGGCCGTGGACGCGCTCCTCTCCGCACCCCAGCCCGGCGACCGGTTCTTCCTCCGCGACCGGGCCGTCCTGGAGGCGCTCTACGCCACCGGCTGCCGGGCGTCCGAGGTGGCCAACTTGACGGTCACCGACCTGTACCTCGACTCGGCCTTCCTCAAGTGCCGGGGGAAGGGGAGCAAGGAGCGGGTGGTGCCGCTCGGCCGGCCGGCGGTGGCGGCGCTGCGGGACTACCTCGCCGATCCGCTGAGCGGGGGGCGTAAGCCCTCCGAGAGCGTCACCCCCTCGGGGAGCTTACGCCCCCCGCTCAGCGGGGAACGGGTCTTCCGCACCAAGTCCGGCCGGCCGTTCACCCGCATCTTCGTCTGGGCCGTCGTCAAGAAGTACTGCCGGCGGGCCGGGCTGCCGGCCAAGGTCAGCCCGCACACCCTGCGGCACAGCTTCGCCACGCACCTCCTCGCCGGCGGGGCCGACCTGCGGGTCGTGCAGGAGTTGCTCGGCCACGCCTCCGTCCGCACCACCCAGCACTACACCCACGTCGACCGCGACCGGCTCAAGGCGATCCACCGGAAGTTCCACCCCCGC
>JAIEQN010001080.1 GCA_019747685.1 Gemmataceae bacterium | reverse complement strand
GCCGAGAAGACGTTCAAGCAGGCGATCGAGATGTACAAGACGATCGCGGCGGAGGCCCCGGGCGCGAGTCAAACCAGCCGGTCAGGCAAGCGCTCGGGCGGCTGCCGGGCGTACCGGTGTAACCGTTGCACTGGGTGCGAGTTCTGGGTACGATCGCGGGAGTCGTAGTGAGCGTTAGTCAGACCGGCCGGTCCGGTCTAACGCGCAGCACCGGTCAGGATAACTACGAGTTCGGCGGCGGAGGAGTACGATGCGTGTCGCGTCCGTCGTTGCCGTGCTGCTCTTGAGCGGTAGCGCGTCGGGGGTGGCGTCCGAACCCGCCTTGCCGCCCGAGAGGCTGGCGGCGGATGCGGATGTCATCGTCGTCGGCCCGGTCAAGGAGGTCTACTCCCGCGTGGAGGACGACGGCCGGGGGCACGTGACCGCTCGGCTCGTGTTCGCCGTTGCGGTGGAGGCGGTCGAGAAGGGGGACGCGGTGCGGCCGGGCGACCTGGTGTACGTCCGGTCGTACCAGAACGTCCGGGTTCCGGCGGACTGGGCGGGCGAGGGCGGGCAGGGCGCGCCGGCGGTCGGCGTGCGGGTGCGGGCGTACCTCCGGCGGCAGGGCGGCGGGTACGACCCGCTCAGCCCGAACGGGCTGGTCTGGCTGGACGGCCAGACGGCGCGGTACGCGGTGCCGTCCACGGAGGGTGGTTCGGTCGAGGCCGGGCGGTTCTGGTGGCTGGCCGTCGCCGGCGGGCTGGGCGGGCTCGTGTGCGGCATCCTCATCGGGCGGGGGTTTCGACCGCGAAGGCACGCCGAACCAGGCGCTGCACCTGACCCGGCCCCCAAAGCGGGGCCGGGCAGGTGAGCTTAGTCGTTCGGCGGCGGAGGGCGCGCGGATGAATGCGATACCCGAACCAACAGCGGATGAGCAATATCTGTTCGATGTCCACATCGGCTCGTGGGGCGACCGGACTCCGATCCAGCGGGGCGTCGGCCTCGGGGTCATTCGGGGCCACGACTCGCTGCCGAAGCTGGAACGCTACCTGGGCCTCCCCGAATCAGTGCTCCAACCCGAGCTGATGGGCCTTTGGGGCGGCCTGCTGTGGGAAGATGCCGGGAAGCGGATCCAACTCAGCTAACCCGCGGCCGGGGTCCGCTGTCGGGGCGGAGGGGCGCAGATGATGCGACGGTTGCTTCGCTCCAAGTGGTGGTGGCTGGCGGCCTGCGTCGCTGCCGGTGCGGCGGTGGTCGCGGTCTCCGATTGGCTGGTCCTCCGGGAGGGCCTGGCGCTGGTGGACGCGCTCGCCGCCGGCTTCGGGGCCAAGCCAGACACGCCGCGCCGCTACTCCGTCTCCATCCTGTTCGGGCTGATCCGGATCAACGACACGTCGCACCCATACCTGTGGTTCACCCTCGGCAGCCTCCTGACCGGGGGCGGCCTCGGGCTAGCTGTCTGGGGTTCGGGGCGTATGGGCTTGTGGGCGGGGCGACGGGTCCGGTGTCGGGGCGTCGGAGGACCGGCCGAACCAGGCGCTGCACCGGACCGGCGGGGCATGTAGGCTTTCTGCGACGTGTAGCTCCCTCAGCCCCGACGGCGGGTGAGCTGGGTCGTTCGGCCGCAAACCGACGCGCAAAACCAAGACCTCCCGCCCGGCGACGAATAGCTGCCTGTAGCCGGGGCGCATACGGGTTCGACACCCCGAACCCGGGGTGATTCCTTGCGAGGGAAAGGCCGTGACGTACCGGTCCGTGGTGACGGCGCTCGTCGTGTGCGGTCTTGTTCCCAGGCTCGCCCTCGCGGCCGACGACGTGTTCGACTCGAACGGCGTGAAGATTCATTACGTCACGGCGGGGAAGGGCGAGGCCGTCGTCCTGATCCACGGCTGGATGAGCGATTCCGGGATGTGGGGGCGGCTCGACACCAACCCCGCGACCAAAGAGTATCAGTTGGTCGCACTGGATTGCCGCGGGCACGGCAAGAGCGACAAGCCGCACGACGCCACGAAGTACGACGCCGAGGTCGCCGCCGACGTGGTCCGGTTGCTCGACCACCTGAAGATCGAGAAGGCCCACCTGGTGGGCTATTCGAGCGGGTCGTTCGTCGCGGGCAAGGTGGCGGCCACCTACCCGGACCGGGTGCGGAGCGTCGTGTTCGGCGGGCAAGCCCCGGTCATCGGGGAGGTGAAGGAGTCCGACTTTTCCGAGGTCGAGCTGTTCGCGAAGTTGGTCGATGAGGGCAAAGACCTGGGGGAGTACCTCCTGGCGGTTTTACCCAAGGGATCGAAGCCGACCGCCGAGCAAGCGAAGGCGATCGCCGGATTCCTCTACGCAGGCAAAGACGTGAAGGCATTCGCGGCGGCCGGGCGCGGGTACAAGAAGCTGGCGGTGACCGAGGAGGAGTTGAAGAGGTGCAAGGCCCCGATGCTGTTCATCCACGGCGGGGACGAGTCGGACCACGTGAAGGGTAAGGTGACGGCCGCCCGAACGGCGCTCGGTCGCGGGGAACTCAAGGTCATCGATGGGGGGAACCACATGACCACACTCACAAAGCCGGAGTTCGGATCCTCGATCAACACGTTCCTGCGGCACGGCAAACTCGAATAAGCCGTGGCCGAACCAGGTGCTGCACCTGACCGGCGGGGCATGGAGGCTTCTCGTGACGTGTGGCTCACTGGTGCCCCGCCGGCAGGTGAGCTGTGTCGCCCGGCGGCCGCCGGCGCCCGGCGCAGTTCTCGGCCCTGCGCTGCCCGAGCCGGGGGCGGCCCGTCACCGCTTCCGACGTACCCCCCGCACGAGCTGCCGCACCCCGCCGAACCAGTCCCGCCACCGTCTTCCGTGGGTCGCCCGGAGCAGCCCGCGGAGGACATCGGCCGTGGCCGGGTCGGGGCCGGCGGCCTCGTCCAGGTGCGGCCGGAACCGCCCCCGGCGGACCGTCACCGCCTGCGGGGTGGTCATGGCCAGGAGGCCCTCGACCCCCTGGGTGACGCCCCACCCGCTCGCCCCCCGCCCGCCGAACGGGGTGGCCGGGTGGGCCGTCGGGGCCAGCACGTCGTTGACGGTGACGTGCCCGGCGGGGACGCGGGCGGCGATCGCCTCGGCGGCCCTGGGGTCGGCGGTGAACACCGACGCCGCCAGCCCGAACGGGCATCGCCCGGCGAGTGACACCGCATCGTCAACCGAATCGAACGGGATGACCCCGGCGACCGGGGCGAAGGCGGCCTCGCGGCACAGGGCCGCGTCCGGCGGGAGGTCGAGGAGGACGGTCGGGGTGACGGAGGAAGCCCCGAGCAGACCCCTCCCCCTAACCCCCTCCCCTAAGAAGGGAGGGGGGACCGGACAGTCTGGTTCGGTTCCCCCTCCCTTCTTAGGGGAGGGGGTTAGGGGGAGGGGTCCTTCTTCCTCTCCCGCCATCACCCGCGCCCCCCGCCCCACCCCGTCCTCGACCAGCCGGTCCATCTGCTCGGCCTGCCCCGGTGTCACCAGCGGCACCGGCGACGCCCCGGCCGCCAGCGGCCGCAGGGCGTCGGCGAACGCCGCGTACCGCGACCGGTGGACGAACACCCGGCGGACGGCGATGCACGTCTGGCCGCGGTTCAGGGTCACGCCGAACCACGCCGCCTTCGCGGCCAGTCCGATGTCGGCGTCTTCGAGCACGAACATCGCGTCACAGCCGGAGAGTTCGAGGGTGGACGGGACGAGCCGCTCGCCGAGCCGGGCCGCCAGCTTCCGGCCGACCGCGTCGGAGCCGGTGAAGACGACATGGTCGACCTCGGCCTCGGTCACCAGCGGCCCGCCCTCCCGGGTGGCGGGGAGGGTGGCGAGCAGGCCCGGCGGGAACCCGGCGGCCCGGAACAGGTCGGCCGTCACCCTCGCCGTCCGGACCGCGTGTTCCGACGGCTTCCACAACACCCCGTTCCCGGCGACCAGGGCTTGCGCGATCTGGACGACGTTGAGGAAGATCGGGTAGTTCCACGTCCCGATGACGGCGACCACGCCCCACGGGCGGCGGTGGGCCGTGTCCCGGCAGCCGAACAGCCAGAGCGGCCGGAGCCGACCCGGCACCCGCCGCGGCTTCAACAGCCGGGCGGCCTCCTGTTCGAGGAACTTGAGGGCCGCGGCCGTCGGCAGGAGGTCCGTCGCCAGGACCTCGGCCGGCGGCCGGCCGATATCGGCCTCGACCGCCGCCAGTAGGTCGTCGGCCCGCTCGACGAGCAGGGGGCGGAGTTCGCGGACCGGCCGGAGCCGGTCGCGGACGGCCAGCCGGGACCAGGGTTCTTGGGCGGCCCGGCAGGCGGCCAACTCGGCGGCGAACGGCGGCGGGGACATGCCCTTCTTCGTAGGGTGGGCCGCGGCGGTCCGCTACGGGGTTTGGTGCCGTAAGCAGTATATGATAAAATGTCCACTATCTTCGGCCGGACCCCAAACCGGGCCGTGGGCCGGAGAGTCGGGAGCATGACCGCTACCGGTCATACCCGATCTCGGTCGGAGGTGGTGAAGATGGAACGGGTTAAGCCAAATTCCGGGACCGAGCATGCACGGCTTCGGCCGACATCGAGTCGAAGAATCGGCCGGAAGTCGTTTTCCGGTATTGGCTTCGGTCGAAGTGCTTGGCGGGTGAAAAACGGAGGGGGGGAGGGGGGGTGGCATTACTGGGCCAACCCCAGTTCTCATCCGAACGCCCGTCGGGAGTGTTACTTGAACAGACCGCGGGCGTCGAGCCACACGGCCGGGTGTGACCGGTTCTTGCCGGGTTCGAGCGGGTCGACCAGCCCCTGCGGCGGCATCGCATACCCGACCAGAACCGACCTCCCGTCCGGCCCCGGTAGGAGTGACCAGTGTTCCTCGGCGGTGGCGTGGATGGCCCGGTCGCCGGGCACCCGGGCGACGGCCAGCGGGCGGAAGGTGTCGCCCTCGGCCTCGAACCAGACGGCCGCCCCGATACTGGTCCCGACCGACACAACCCCCTCGCCGCACCACCCGACCGAGACCGGCTCGCCGACCCCGCCCGGCCACTGGTACGCCACGTCCTTCCCGTCCGGGCGGTGGGCCACGACCAGCCACCCGGGCTTCTCCCGGGGCGTCCCCCACACGCCGGCCACCTTCCCCCCGGCCGAGACCGCTACCACCAGCGGCAGCCGGTCGGCCGGCCCGGGGCCGGCGACCCGGGTACCCGCCACCTCGTCGCGGACGCGGACGGCGAACACCCCGGCGGTGGTCACGACCACGACCGTCCCCCGGCCGGGGGTGGCGGCCACGGGTGCCGGGCCGATGGGCGGACCGGGCAAGGCGAACTCCCCCGCGACCGTGCGGGCGGCGACGTTCCAGACCCGTACCCGGCCGCCCGCGTCCACCACCGCCAGCCGGTCCGGGGCGGCGAAGGTCAGCCCGACGACCTGCTGCGGGCGGTCGGCCGGGCGGTCGGCGGACAGGTCGAGCCAGTCCCACACCCTCGCCCCGGTCTTCACGTCCCAGACCGTCACCCGGCTGCCGGCCGCGGCGGCGAACCGGCTCCCGTCGGTGGACAAGTCGCACACCGGGTCGGTCGGGCCGGCGTCGAACTCGACCCCGCCGACCTTCTGCCCGGTCTGGGGGCTGAACAGGGTCAGGCTGAGCCGCCGGCCGACGCCCTGGAAGGCGGCCCGGCTTTCCCACAGGACGGCCGGGTCGGCGTCCGGCCGGGCCGGCGGGAAGACTCGCCGGACGGCCGCGGACGGCACGTCGAGCGATACCGCCCCGAGCGGGGCCTGGAAGGGTTCGGGGTTGTCACGGAGGGGCTGGAAGGCGACCGGCCGGGCGTTGGGGAACGTGTCCGGGGCGGGACCGGCTACTTTGGGCTTGGCCGGGGTCTTTCCGGACGCTGTAGCGGACGGCTCGGCGGCCGGCGGATCGGCCAATTGTATGACGGCGGCCTCCGGCCCGGGCGTCGGGTTCTGTTGGCGGGGCGGGTGGAGGTGGAGGTACAGGAGGACGGCCCCGACCGCCCCGCCGGCGGCCAGCCCGAACACGGCGACGGCCAAGAGCTGCCGGCCGAGGCCACTCCGGCGGGACCGCCGGCGCCGTGGGCCGTCGTCGAAGAGAAGGACGTTGCGAGCGTCGGCCGGGACGTGGAACCGGGTGCGGCACTTGCTGCACTTGACCCGCCGGCCGACCTGGTCGTCCCGGGCTTTGACCGGCCGATGGCACCCCGGGCACGGCGTCTCGACCACGGCGATCCCCCGGCGGCCGCCGCGACCCACGCGGCGCCCCTTGAGCGTACCCGGCCGCCCGCCGGACGGCAACCGGGCGGCTCACCGGGCGAGCCGGACGGCGGCCC
>JAIEQN010000326.1 GCA_019747685.1 Gemmataceae bacterium | reverse complement strand
TGGACCGTGGCCGGGTCGAGCCGACGATGCTCGTCGCCCATCCGACTGTTCCCGTCGAGTACTGGGACGCCCTCACCCCGGTCGGCGAGGCGGTGAACGGGCTGGTGGCCCGGCTGCTCGGCGGGCGGGTGGTGGCCGACGCCCCGACATCGCCCCCGCCGCCGAAGAAGGTCCACACCGTCCGGGTCGGGCGTGAGACGGCCGGCCGCCGCGGCAAGGGCGTGACCACCGTGTTCGACCTGCCGCTGACGCTCGACCAGATGCACGAATTGGCGGCTACCCTGAAGGGCAAGTGCGGGACCGGCGGGACGGTGAAGGACGCCCGGATCGAAATCCAGGGCGACCACCGGGACAAGGTCGCCGCCGTGCTGGAAGAACTGGGCTACAAGGTCAAGCGGGCCGGCGGGTGAGACGGCGGCCGGGGCCGGGGCGTCATATCATGCCCCCACCCCTGCCCCAGGCGTGCCGCATGAACCTGGAAGCCGTCATCTTCGTCCCGGCCCTGGTCGGGTGCGTGGTCTTCGGGTTCGTGTTCGCCCTGTTCGCCTCCCACCACTACCTGACCGTCCTCCAGGGCACGGCGGCCGGGGCCCGGCACGTCACCTACCTCAGCGAGCCGATCCTGGACAACTTCTGGAAGGTCTTCTACCTGGCCTGGCTGATCGGGCTGTGGCTGGGGCCGGCGTGGCTGCTCGGCCGGGCCTGGGCCGGCCCGTCCGGGCCGGCGTGGCTGAAGTTCGCCGTCCCGCTGGCGGTCTTCTGGGTCTGCTACCCGGTCAGCCAGTTGTCGTCGCTCAGCGGCCCGACGATGTGGCTGCCGCTGGTCCCCGGGGTGTTCGACCGGCTGGCCCGCAAGCCGCTGGTGGTGCTCGGGTTCCTGGGCCTCAGCGGGCTGGTCCTGGCCCTGTTCGGGCTGGCGTTCTACTGGACCTTCCTGGCCGACGGGATCGAGCGGCTCGTCGGCGGCAGTGTGCTCCTGGTGCTGGCGGTCCTGCTATACGCCCGGGTGCTCGGCCGGCTGGCGTTCGTCCTGGCGTTCACCAGGTCGGTGTTCGACCGGAGGCCGAAGAAGAAGCGGCCGCGGCCGGAGCCGGACGGTGACGAGCCGCGAACCTCGGCCGACCCGGCCGCGTCCGACGGGGAGGACGCCCCGCGGTTCGTCCAGCCGAGCGACCTGCCGCCGCTGGCGTCGCCGGACGAGGGGCCGCTGACCGGGTACGACGTGCGGTTCGAGGACGATCCGCCGCCGAAGCCCCGCCGGCGGGTGGTCGCCGAGGCGGTCGAGCCGAAGCCCGGGTCGCGGCAGTCGACGGTCGAGGACGACGAGGACGAGGCCTACGGGGTGCGTCGGTCGGAGGCGGCGACCGGGGAGCAGGTGCCGGAGGAGGTGGTGAGGCCGTCGGAGGCGGAGATGAGGCTGTTGTCGAAGGACGACGCCCCCAGGCCGCCGGCGGTCGCCTGGTCGGGCGAGCTGCTGGCGTTCCTGGCCCAGCCGGAGACGCTGGCGGTGGTGGGGGTCCTGTCCGGGATGTGCTTCGCGGTCGGCGGGATGGTGCGGATCGCCCGGGCGTTCAACCCGGCCCCGAACGGCGGGTGAATCCGCCGGTGTGAGTTGACGTGAGGCTAGTAACGCCCTAAAAAGAGTAGGCCGGGGCAGTTAGCTCAGTTGGTAGAGCGAGCGACTGAAAATCGCTAGGTCCCCAGTTCAACCCTGGGACTGCCCACTCCGAAACCTCTGGGATTTCCAGAGGTTTCGTCGTCTTTCGATTTCCTTATGCTTTCACCGAGCCGTTCTCCGCCACACTATCGCCACACTATTAAACAAGAAATAATAATTGTTTTAATAAACTTAAAATATTTATAGAAACTCGGTTTCATTTTTCCGCGGGGTCGCCGTGGTGTTTTTCCGCCCCCGGACGACTGGAACGGCCGGACGTGCCGCTTGAACCGGCGGTCGAGGTACTTCCTCACGAAGTCGCAGAAAGCGCTGTGGAAGGAGCAGATCGAGGAGTGGTATCCCCGGCCGCCCCAGCCCGACCCACCGCCGGAGCAGCAGACCGGGCCGGAGTCGATCAGCCAACAGCCCCGGCCACCTCGCCGACCGTGGCGTCATCCAAGTCGTAATCCATCCACAAATCAGGTCATCCAGGTCGATGGCTGAATTGTCCCGCACGTCCTCGTTGGGAACCCCGTGTTCTTGCTGCCAGCCGGCAACAACCTGTCAGGCCTACTCAATTGTTCATTATATTTTTATGAATATATTACTGTTAACTTTTCTGACTATATGCTGCTGCGAGCGTGACTGTGGTTGCCTGATCGGACAGCGGTGCCCGGTAGGTCGAGGATTAACCCGTTCCCGACGACGAACACCGCCCGGTTGAAGCTGGCACGGCGGGTCAAACTCCGCCCGCCGGCGAACCCGCTCGTCCCCGCAGTGCCGCAGGCGATTCGACAGACGGGACGGCCACCGGGTCTTGCCGGAGGAACAGCCCAGCGTTGGTGATGAGTCATGAAGGCCGACGGGAGGTTGTCGGCCGGAACTGGAGGACGGCGACTATTCCCGACCGGTGATATGCCCCGCCCGCTCAGGGCGGACCGGACGGGCCGTTGCGGACCCGCCCGGCGGTTCGGTTAGCTGCCGCCCTTGCCGTCCTTCTCCGCCTCCGGCTCGGGCGGCTCCTGGCCGTACTTGGCCCGGTACTTGGCGGCGAACTTTTCCTTCAGGGACGGATCGCAGACGAAGCACTGGGACTTGGCCCGGTCGTGTTCCTGGCACCAGTCGCCCTTGTCCTTGAACGCCTTGGCGACCTTGGACGAGCACATGCTGCACTCCTCCTCCGGGATGCCCTGCTCGGCACACCACCAGTCGCTGTGGTCGTCCTCCTTCTTCGCCTTCTCCCCCTTCTTCTCCGCCACCGCCGCCGGTTCGGACTTGGGGGCCTGCTGACCGCACCCGACCAGGGCCACCACCGCCGGGGCCAACAGGGCGACCGCCCGGGCCCGGAACGCCGTCGTCATCGAGCAACCTCCTGGGGGGAAACCGTCTCACACCGCCACCGGCTGCTGGTCGGATGCACCCCGAGCCGCAGCCCGCTCCCGCCGCCCCCGGAAGGGCATCTGGAACACGAAGTACAGCACCCGCAGCACCAGGAGCGACATGACCATCGCCCCGATCACGCCGCCGATCACCACCGTCGCCAGGGGCCGCTGGACCTCCGCCCCGACCCCGGTGCCGAAGGCCATCGGCAGGAACCCGAGGCTGGCCACCAGGGTCGTCATCAGCACCGGCCGCAGCCGGGTGACGGCCGCCTGCCGGACGGCCTCGCCCAGCGGCAGCCCCCTGGCCCGCAACTGGCGGACGTAGGACACCAGGATCATGTCGTCCATCACCGCCACCCCCGACAGGGCGATGAACCCGACGGCCGCCGACACCGAGAACGGCATGTCCCGCAGCCACAGGGCGAAGATGCCGCCGACCCAGGCGAACGGGATGCCGGTGAACACCCGGAAGGAATCCACTACGCTCCCGTAGGTCATGTGGAGCAGCCCGAAGATCAGCACGAACGCCACCGGGACGACGATAGCGAGCCGGGCGTTGGCCCGCTGGAGGTGTTCGAACTGCCCGCCCCACTCGACGTGGTAGCGGCCGGCCGGCAGCCGGATGTCTTCGGCCACCCTCGCCCGGGCCTCGGCCACGAACCCGCCGAGGTCCCGGCCCCGGACGTTGCAGGTGACGGTGATCCGCCGCTGGGTCCACTCCCGGGTGATGGTACTCGGCCCCTCGACCTCCCGGATGTCGGCCAGCCGGGACACCGGGATGCGTTCCCCCGCCGGGGTGGCGACCAGCATCTTCCCGATGGCCTCGGGGGAGTTCCGGTGCCGGTCCGGGAGCCGGATCGTGAGCGGGAACCGGTACTGGCCCTCGACCACCTCGCCGACCGGCTTCGACCCGACCGACTCCACCAAGTCGAGGACGGCCTGGGCCGGGACGCCGTACCGGGCGATCTCGTCCTGCCGGATTTGGACCTGCAACACCGGCTGGCCCGTCACCTGCTCGACGGCGAGGTCGGCCACCCCCGGGACGGTCCGCAACACCACCTCGATCTCCTTCGCCTTCGCCACCAGCACGTCGTGGTCGTCCCCGAATAGCTTCACCCTCACGTCGGCCCGGACGCCGGAGGTCATCTCGTTCAGCCGCATCTCGATCGGCTGGGTAAAAGCGAGCCGCTGGCCCAGGTGGTTCCGCAACTCCCGGTCGAGCAGGGTCGTCACTTCCTCTTGAGTGCGGGCCTTCGTCCACCGGCTGCGGGGTTTGAGGGTGATGAACGTGTCGGTGAGTTCCAGGCCCATCGGGTCGGTGGCCACCTCGGCGGTCCCGACCCGGCTCCAGACGTGGTCCACCTCGTCCGGGAAGGCGGCCAGAACCGCCTTTTCCATCACGGTGTTCGACCGGACCGACTCGTCCAGGTCGGTGCCGGCCAGCCGGACCACGTTGATCGCCACCGCCCCCTCGGACAGCCGGGGAACGAACTCCGACCCGAGGTGTGGGGCGATCATGCCGAACGCTACCACCAGGACGCACAGGGCGAACCCGATCACCGTCAGCTTGTGGTTCATGCAGAGCCGGAGGACCGGGGCGTGGCCCACATGGGCCAGCCGCATCAAGAGCGGCTCCCGGGCCTCGACCTTCTTCGGCAGCAGCAGGCTGGCCAGCACCGGCATCAGGGTCAGGGACAGGACCATCGACCCGGCCAGGGCGAAGATGACGGTCAGGGCCATCGGCCGGAACATCTTCCCCTCGACCCCCTCCAGGGTCAGGATCGGGAGGTGGACGACCATGATGATGAGTTCCCCGAACAGGGTCGGGCGGCGGACCTCCAGGGCGGCGTCACGGACAATGCGGAGTGTGGAATGCGGAGTGCGGAATGAAATCCCGGCCCCCGGCTCCGATTCCGCATTCCGAGTTCCGCATTCAGCAATCCTCCTGACGCAGTGCTCGACCATCACCACGCTGCTATCGACCACCAGCCCGAAGTCGATCGCCCCCAGGCTCAGCAGGCTGGCGGCGATCCCGAACCGCAGCATCCCGGAGAAGGCGAACAACATGGACAGCGGGATGGCCAGGGCGACGATCCCGGCCGCCCGCAGGTTCCCGAGGAAGGCGAACAGCACGGCCACCACCAGCAGCTCGCCCTCCAGCAGGTTGTTCCGGACGGTCCGGATGACGTGTTCGACCAGCTCCGTCCGGTCGTATACGGGCCGGACCCGGACGCCGGGCGGGAGGACGGCCCGCACCTCGTCCAGCTTGTTCTTCATCGCCCAGGTGACTTCGTGGGTGTTCTCGCCCATCGTCATGAACCCCAGGCCCATGACGGCCTCGCCCCGCCCGTCGGCCGTCACCGCCCCCCGCCGGACCTCGTGCCCGACCTCGACCTCGGCCACGTCCCGGACCCGGACCGGCACCCCGTCCTGGGCGGTCACGACGATGTTCCCGATCTGGTCGGCGGTCACGGTCCGGCCGAGGCCGTGGACCAGGAGCGAGTTCCCGCCCCGCCGGACGTTGCCGCCGCCGACGTTCCGGTTGTTCTTTTGAAGGGCCTCGATGACCTGGTCGAAGGTCAGCCCGTACTTGACCAGCCGGTCCGGGTCGAGCCGGACCTGGTACTGCTTCTCGAACCCGCCCCAGGTGTTGACCTCGGCGGCCCCCGGGACGGTCCGCATCCGGGGCTTGACCACCCAGTCGTGGATCGTCCGGAGGTCGGTCACGTCGTCCCCCTTGCCGGTGACGACGTAGTGGAACACCTCGCCCAGCCCGGTGGCCACCGGCCCCATCTTCGGGCGGCCGATCCCGGCCGGCAGTTCGACCGTCCCCAGCCGCTCGTTCACCACCTGGCGGGCGAAATAAATGTCGGTCCCGTCCTCGAACACCAGGACCACTTGCGAGAAGCCGAACTTCGAGACGGACCGGAGGGTCCGGAGCTTCGGCAGCCCGCTCAACGCCTGCTCCGGTGGGAACGTGATCTGCCGCTCGACCTCCTCCGGGCCGAGGGCCGGGGCGACGGTGTTCACCTGGACCTGGACGGGGGTGGTGTCCGGGAAGGCGTCGATGTCGAGCCGCTGCATCGACCAGACGCCGGCCAGGGCGAACGTCAGCGTCCCGAGGACGACGGCGAGGCGGTGCCGGAGGGCTGTTTCGACGATCCAGTTCAGCACGGGGGCCTCAGAGCTTGTCCAAAATGAGCGGGTCCTAGCGCCGCAGCCGGCGGAGCATGAGATGGATCATGGCCACCTCGA
>JAIEQN010000348.1 GCA_019747685.1 Gemmataceae bacterium | reverse complement strand
GAACCCGGCGGCCAGCGGGACGAGCCGGTCGGCGGCCCCGGCCGGGATGCGGGGCCACGCGGTCAAGAGCCGGGCGGCCGCCAGGGTCATCAGGGTGGTGACGAACAGCAGCCCGGCGGACCCGCGGTGCCCGGATCGCCACAGCCCGACCAGCCCGGCCAGGCCGACCGCGGTCAGCACCACCCCGGCCGGGGCGACGCCCGCGAGCGACAGGTAGTCGGCCGGCGAGCCGGCAACGGCCTCCCAGGCCGGCAGCGGGATGTGGTCGTCCGGCGACGGCCCGCGGAGCCACCAGTACCGGCACCAGTCGGCCAGCCACCACCCGTTCGGGGCGATGCCCGCGACGGTGATCCCGGCCAGCCCGAGGTGCCACGCGACCTCCTGCCGCGGGGCGTAGACGAGGTAGTAGGCGACCACCACCGGCAACAGGCCGAACCAGACGACCGGGTGGGCGTACCAGCCGGCCGCGGCGACGACGGCCAGCACCAGCCACGAGTCGATGCCGAACCACTTGGCGTACCGCCCGAGCCACGGGACGAAGACGAGGACGGCCAGCCCGGCCATCAGGAAGTCGAACTCGCCGGCCTCGACCATCTGCCGGACCGGCCCGGACCAGCACAGGACGACCCCGCCGACGCCGCACAGGACGCTCGCCCCGGCCGGCAGCCCGGCCCCCCGCCCGGCCAGGACGAGCGCCAACGGCACCAAGAGCAGGCAGACGAACAGCCCGACCTTGTACGCGGCCGGGCGGTAGCCGCCGCCGGCGGCCGCCAGAAAGAGTTCCGCGGGGCGACAGCCGCCGTCGAACACCGGCGTCTTCGGGTAGCCGGCCTGGAAGGCGGGGTCGTAGCAGGTGGTGCCGCCGGCCCGGCGGAACGCCCCGGACCCGAGCGACCCGTGGTACAGGTGGAGCGGGTGCCGGCCGGACAGGACCGGCCGGTCGTCGAGCAGGGCGGCCGTCCGGTCCGGGCCGAACAGGGCCAGGGCCAGCCCGGCCTGGGCGACGACCAGCCCGGCGACGGCGGCCAGCCAGTGCGGGCGGTGGCGGAATCCCCCGGTCGGGGTGTCGTCCATGACGCGGCCCTCCCGGGCGGGGCGGAGAAGGCCGGATGGTAGCCGGTCCCCGGCCCGCCGGGCAAGCCGGACCGGTCGGGTCACGGGCGGTCTGCGGCCCGGCAGCGATCGACCAGCTCGGCCCACTCCCGCCGGTCCGGCTCATCGGCGTGGGTCGCCAGCTCGGGTTCGCAGGCGGCCAGTTCCGCGGCCGCGGTCGTCGGGTCGTTGAAATCGTCGAGCAGCAACCGGGCGAGCGAGATGCGGATCGAGTACGTCACCCACCCGCCGGCCATCGCCGCCCGCTCGGCCTGCTCGTACAGCCGCCGGCGGTCGGCCGGGTCGTCGGCGAAGTCGGCCTCCGTTTCCCACAAGACCGGGTGGCCGCCGTACCCGACCCGCATCTCCTCCAGGACGAGCCGCAACTCCTCAAGCCGCGACGCCCGGAGGACCTCGTCATCAGCCAGTGAGGCGTTCACGACCGCCCGGGCGGCCTCCCGGACCCGCGACCAGTCTTCCGGGCGGAACGGCCACGCCTCCGACATCGGATTGTCCTCCCGGGTTCGACCCCCGAGTTCACCCGCCCGCCGCCGGCCCGCCGTCCACCTTCCAGCGGTTCCGGCGGCGGGGTACAATGCCGGTGCCGGCCCCGTGCGGGCGGCGGAGAGAGGGTCCGGGCCGATGAAGTGCCAGCGCTGCCCCAAGCAGGCCACCCTGCACATCACCGAGGTCCTCGGGGACGACAAGTTCGACGAGGTCCACCTGTGCGAGGACTGCGCCAAGAAGTACCTGTACGAGCCGCAGCAGAAGAAGGCGGCCCAGAAGGCGGCCGAGGCGGCCGTCGCCGACGACGACCCGGACGGGGCCGGGGACCGGCAGTGCGAGGCCTGCGGGATCAAGTTCGTCGAGTTCCGCAACCACGGCCGGCTCGGCTGCCCGCACGACTACGACGCCTTCAAGGCCGACCTGCTGCCGCTCTTGGAGAGCGTCCACGGGGACACCAAGCACGCCGGCAAGGCCCCCCGCCGGCTGCCCAAGGGGAAGGCCGGGCAGGTCGAGCTGACGCAGCTCCGGCGGCAGCTCCAACAGCTCGTCACCGACGAGCAGTACGAGGAGGCCGCCCGGGTCCGGGACCGGATCAAGCAACTGGAAGAGGGCTGACCCGCCGCCCCCGCCGGAGGACCGACCGTGACCCCCGACCAGCAGACCCCCGACCCGGCCCAAACCCCGGAACCGGCCTCGGCCCCGCCGGCCGCCGGGTGGTGGGGCCCGGACCCGCCACCGCTCACCGCCGAGGAGATCGCCGACATCGAGGCGAACGGGCTCGACCTGTCGGAGGTCGTGGCGTCGATCCTGGCCGAGTACGGGGAGCCGTACCCGTGAGCGGCGGGCCGGCCGCCCGGTTCCGGGTGTTGATCCCGCCGGCCATTGCCGATCGGCTCCGGGACTTCGTCGCCCGGGAGTCGGCCGTGGGGCGCGGGCCGGAAGCCCGGGCCGCCCTCCGGGAGCTGGACTACCGGTTGAACTTCGAGGCCGACGAGTGGGGCGAGAGCCGGGAGTACCTACCGGTCATGCGGTTCCAGATGCGGTTCGGGACGACCGGCCCGATCTCGGCTTGGTTCGGTGTCAACGAGACGAACCGGCTCGTCCGACTGAAGGAAGTCCGGTTCCGGGGCGACCCCCGGGAGGAGTGACCGATGCCGAACGATGCCCCGCCGGCCGACGCCTACGACTGGGGCCCGGACCCGCCCCCGTTCACCGCCGAGGAGATCGAGGACCTCCGGCGGAACGGACTCGACCTTTCGGAGGTCATCGCGTCGATCCTCGCCGAACTCGAAGCGGAGCCCGGTCCGGACCGGTAGGCTGGTCGCCGTCCCGTGGTCATTGGTGGGTCATTCGTCATTGGTCATTCCGCCGAAAGGGCGGCCATGAAGTGCCAGGCGTGCGACAACCCGGCCACGGTCCACGTGACCGACATCGTCAACAAGCAGCGGCGGGAGCTGCACCTGTGCGAGGCCTGCGCCCGCCAGCACGACCTGATCCCCGACCAGGCCGTCCCCCAGTTCAACCTCAAGGCCCTGCTCGGCCTCCTGGTCGCCGGCCACCCGGCGGCCGCCCCCGGGGCCGACCCGGCCGCGTTGAAATGCCCGGCCTGCGGGCTAAAATACGCCGAGTTCCGGGCCGAGGGGCGGCTCGGCTGCCCGGCCGAGTACGACGCCTTCCGGCACGCCCTGGAGCCGCTCCTGGAGCGGATCCACCGCAGCCTGGCCCACGCCGGCAAGGCCCCCCGGGCGGCCGGCCGGCGGGCCGAGGTGGACGGCCTGCGGGAGAGGCTGGCCGCCGCCGTCGCCGCCGAGCGGTACGAGGAGGCGGCCGGCCTCCGCGACCGGATCCGCCAGAAGGAAGCCCCCGGATGAACTTCGACAGCCTCCTCCCGAACCTCGGCGAGTGGCTCCGGGGGACCGGCCCGGAGTCGGACGTGGTCCTGTCCACCCGGGTCCGGCTGGCCCGGAACCTGGCCCACTACCCGTTCACCAACCGGGCCACCCACCCCCAGAAGGGGGAGACCGCCGGCCGGGCCAAGGACGCCCTGGCCCACGCCGGGCTGCCGTACCCGCTGGCCTACCACGACGTCACCGGGCTGTCCCCGCTCGACCGCCAGTTCCTGGTCGAGCGGCAGCTCATCAGCCGCGAGCTGGCCGCCGGCAGCCCGCCCCTGGACGGCCCCCGCGGGGTCGCCCTGGACGAGAAGGAGTCGGTCAGCGTGATGGTCAACGAGGAGGACCACCTGCGGCTCCAGGTCCTCCGCAGCGGGTTCGCCCTGGACGAGGCCTGGCAGGACATCGACCGGCTCGACGACGCCCTGGAGGCCCGCCTGACCTACGCCTTCCACCCCCAGTTCGGCTACCTGACCGCCTGCCCGACGAACGTGGGGACCGGGATGCGGGCGAGCGTCATGCTCCACCTGCCGGCCCTCGGGCTGACCAAGCAGATCGACAAGGTGTTCCGGGCCTTGCAGAAGATCAACCTGGCCGTCCGCGGGCTGCACGGCGAGGGCAGCCGGGCGTTCGGCGACCTGTACCAGATTTCCAACCAGGTGACGCTCGGCAAGTCCGAGCCGAAGGTCCTGGGCGAGATCCGGGAGGTGATCCAGACCATCCTGACCTACGAGCGGCAGGCCCGGGCGCTGTTGGTCAAGGAGCGGAAGCAGGCCGAGCAGGACCGGGTGGCCCGGGCCATCGGCACCCTCGGCAGCGCGACGATGATCACCGCCGAGGAGACGATGGAGCTGCTCTCGGCCGTCCGGCTGGGCATCCACCTGCACCTGATCGACGACCTGCCGGCCACCGCCGTCAACCAGCTCTTCATCCACACCCAGGCGGCGCACCTCCAGAAGCTGATGGGCCAGCCGCTCGACGGGGAGGAGCGGAACGCCGCCCGGGCCAAGTACCTCCGCAGCAAGCTCCGCGAACTCGGGTCGCACTGATGGGTGCCGACCCGCCCGCGGCCGGGGCGAGCGGGGGGCGTGAGCCCCCTGATCCCGGTTCTGGTGGCACAGGCCTCCCGGCCTGTGCTTCCCCTACACAGGCCGGGAGGCCTGTGCCACCGGGCCGCCCGCGCCGGTGGTTCCCGTTCCCGCTGCACGTCGCCGCGTTCGTCGTCCTCCTCGGCCTGTGGACCACCAAGCTGCTCGACCCGGCCCCGGTCCCGGAGGACCTGAAGGAGGGGCTGGCCGCCCTCGACCTCGACTTCCTGGCGGCCAAGTCCCTGCACGCCGGCGGGTACGCCTTCCTGACCGTCCTCGGGGCGTTGATCTTCCCGCGGGACCGGCGGTGGCGGCGGGCGGTGGTCGCCTTCCTGATGCCCCACGGGGCCGGGACCGAGGCCGGCCAGTACCTGATGGACCTCGGCCGGCACGGGTGCGTCCGGGACGTGCTGATCGACTGGGCCGGGATCGCCGCCGGGGCGTGGGTGTTAAGGAGATGGACGGGTAAACGGGAGTCGTGACCGCACGAAGAATTTTCTTGCAGTGCTCTTTGGTTGCGGGTAGGTTGGGCAAAGTTTCGACTTGGTCTGGGACATCGCCCGTGGTTCCGACCGACTACCGCCAACTCCTCGCGTACTCCGACGCCGACTTCGGCGTCCTCGACCCGGTGTTGTCGAACCTCCTGGTCGCCAGGAGCATTCCCTCTCTCGCGGGCCTTGACATCTCCCGCTATTAGCGGCTGCGGGATGAATGGGTCGAAGGCATCCGGGCGTGGCTGCCCCGGGCCGAACCGCACTTTCACCTGTCCCCGCAGCGCTACCGCAACGACATCAACTTCTTCCGGCTCGGGATGGTCCACCAGTTCTTGAACAGCGGGCCGGGATCGAGTACAAGGAGGACCAGCGGAACGTCACCTCGGTCCTTTACACCGATCCGTCGGACCTGTTCCTGAACGGGGTGATGGATACCCGCCGGGGGACGTGCGGCAGCATGGCGGCGCTGTACGTGGCGATCGGCTGGCGGCTCGGGTGGCCGGTCGGCTTGGCCTGCGTGAAGTCCCACTACTTCTGCCGCTACGACGGCCGTGTGACGCACAACCTCGAAGCCACCCAGAGCGGAGGCGGCGGGTTCAGCTCACCGTTCGATGATGACTTGGTGCGCCGGGAGAAACTGCCACGGATCGCGGTCGCCTGCGGGTCCGACTTGCGGGCGCTGACCCCGCGGGAGACGTTGGGGGTGTTCGTCGGCTTCCGCGGCCGGCACATGATGGACACCGGACGGTACGACGCGGCCCAGCGGGACTACCTGTTGGCCCGGTGGCTGTTCCCGAACAGCCGGCGGCTGTACCTCGACGCGATGGGTCTGTCGGTGCCGTACGGCGAGAGGCTGTTCAGCCACGGCGAGGGCGGCTCGCCCTCCAACCTGTGTGAACTGTTGGTCGAGAACTACGGGTGGCCCAGTGCCGGCTACCCGCTCGACGGCCCGGCCGGGTATGCGACCTTCACCAGCCACTGAGGGGCCTGCCATGTTTCGTGACACGACGGGCATTGCGACCGGCACGGCAGCCACTCCCTGGACGATCGGCCGTCTGGCCAGCCGGCCGGCGATGGGCTACCGAGCGGGGGATGCGAACCTGTACGCCTTCGTCGGAAACGACCCGACAGACATGACTGACCCTAGGGCCTGTCTCGCTAATCACCGGGCCAGGTAGAGTCGGATGAACGCGAGCCGCACCATCGCCGCGAAGTTGA
>JAIEQN010000563.1 GCA_019747685.1 Gemmataceae bacterium | reverse complement strand
GGTGAGCTTCCCCGGGCTGGCCGCCGAGCTGGCCGGGGTGCGGCTGGCGGCCGTCGTCCGGGCGAACCCGGACGCCGCCCTCCGCGACCTGCGGAACCGGTTCGCCCCGGCGGACGTAGTGCCGGAGTTCGGCGGGCTGCGGGACGGGCTGTCGGCCGACCGGTTCACAGAAGACTACGGCGACCCGACCGACGACCGGTTCCGGGAGGCGGTGAAGGACATCCGCGGCCGGCTCGACAAGCTTCCGGCGGTCGTCCGGATGCGGGATTAATGCGGCCAGCGCGAAGTCCTGGGTTCATTCCGGCAGCGGCTGGCCCTTCGTTTCGGGGGCGAAGAGGATCAGCACCAGCCCGGCCAGGTACACCCCGGCGGCCACCGAACATGCCCGGCCGTAGTCGTTGTCGAACGCCTTCAGCAGTGCCCCGGTCTGCAACGCCCCGACGGCCGCGATCACCCGCCCGAAGTTGAACCCGAACCCCTGCCCGGTCGCCCGGATCGCCGTCGGGAACAGCTCCGGCAGGTACAGCGGCAGCCACCCGTAGAACGCCGCCGTCACCGCCCCGAGCAGCCCGGCCGACGCCACCAGCTCCCACCCCCACCGGTCGTTCAGCCGGTAGAACCCGAACAGCACGGCCGCCGACAAGACGCACAGGGCCGCGTACACCGGCCGGCGGCCGAGCCGGGCCCCCCACACCGCCGCCACCACGCACCCGACGGCCGCCCCGACCGCCGACACCATCATCAGCGTCGGCCGGGCATACGAGACCGTTCCCGGCAGGCCGGCGACGAAGTTGTACATCCACATCACCCCGCCCCAGGTGGCCACCAGCGGCACCCCGCTCAGCCCGGCCGCCAGCAGCATCCGGCCGACCGTCCGCCGGCGGTCGGCGGCCGCCGCCCCGGCCCGGGACAGGTAGCCGGAGACCGGCACGAGGAACCCGGCTGCCACCGCCATCACCCCGACTACGGTGCCCGCGACCCGGACCGTGTACGGGTAGTCCTCGGCCCAGAGGTAGATGACCCCGGACCCGGCCGCGGCCCCGGCCAGCACCCCGACCAGGTCGCGGCCGCTCCACCGCGACGCCGCCCCGGCCTCCTTCTCCCGCAGCCACCGCTCGGACTCGGGCACGAGCAGCCGGATGAACAAGGTGAGGACGGCCGGCAGGGCCCCGACCAGCATCAACAGCCGCCAGTTGCCGTGGGCCGTCAGCGGCCCGACCCACTCGGCCGGGACGCCGGCCGACAGGAGGTAGCCGGGCAGCTCCGACCCGACCTCGTTGAGGCCGAACGCCACGGCCGCGACGATGGCGTACCCGAGGTTGCCGAACGCCCCGATCCACCCGGCCAGCCAGCCCCGGCCGCGGTCCGGCCACAGCTCCATCACCAGGGCCACCCCCAGGGCCCACTCCCCGCCCATCCCGAGTGCCCCGGCGAACCGCAGGCAGGCCAACTGCCACGGGGCCTGGGCGAACGCGCACAGCCCGCTGCACCCGGCGTACACGACCACGCTGACGGTCATGGCCCGGACCCGGCCGATCCGGTCGCCGAGCCACCCGAACAGGACGCCGCCGGTCGCCGCCCCGAGCAGGAACCCGGCGGTGATGACCGCGAACCACCGGCCGACGACGGACTCGTCCGTCCCCGGGCCGAGCAGCTCCCGCAGGGCCGGGTGGGCGACGAGCGGGAACAGGCCCATCTCCAGCCCGTCGAACATCCACCCCAGCAGGGCGGCGGCCAGGGCCAGATACCGTCCGCGGGCGGGTGGGTGCATGAGAGGAAGTCCGGCGGTGGGATGATGTGAAGGATGCCCGAAGCCGATCCGGCCGGCAAGCGTCCCGCTTGGTTTTGGTGGCACAGGCCTCCCGGCCTGTGCCACCAAGCCGGGGGAGCGCCGGCGGCCGGGCGGGGTTGCGGCGGGTGTGGGTCCTGTTATAGGGACGGCCGTTCCCGCCGCCCGCCGCCCGACCCGGGGGCCACCCGTGCATCGTGCGGTGCCGCTCGCCGCCCTCCTGCCGGCCCTGGCCGGCGGCTGCCGGGCCCTCGTCCGGGACGCCGAGGCGATCGCGTACCGGCCCGGGACGCCGCCGACCACGACCGCGGCCGAGTGCGATGCCCGCTACCAACTCTCCGCCCCGGACGAGCTGAGGTACTGGCTCCAGGTCGATGTCCCGGCCGGGGCCGCGGTCGGGTTCCGTCGGGAGCCGGACGGGTCGCTCCTGGCGGTCGCGGGCGAACACGTCCAGCCGATCCCGGACGCCCGGTACGTCTGGCTCTGCACCCCGAAGCCGGCGACCCGGTGGGACCGGTTCGCCGTCCGCACCCGCGACCGGTGCGAGGAGGCGGTCACCGACGCGAAAGTCGTTCTCTTCATCCCGGTGATGTGCATCACAGGCGAGTTCCCGTGACCCCCGCCGGCAGGGTTCGGCACTTGCATTTCCCCGCCGGTTCACTCATCTTCAAGGCTACCCACCGTCGTCCCCGCCGGTCGCGGAGCCGCCCCGATGCGTCGCCTTGCTGCCGTCGCCCTCCTCCTCGCCCTCGCCCCGGCCGCCCCCGGCCAGGGGTTCACCCCCGACGAGGCCGTCAAGCGGATGAAGCTGCCGGTCGGCTTCACGGCCCGGGTGGTGGCCCACGAGCCGACGGTCCGCCAGCCGCTGAGCATCAGCTTCGACAGCCGCGGCCGGCTGTGGGTCCTCCAGTACCTCCAGTACCCGAACTACGCCGGGCTCAAGCCGGTCAAGCAGGACCAGTACCTGCGGACGATCTGGGACCGGCAGCCCGAGCCGCCGCCCCGCGGCCCGAAGGGGGCCGACCGGCTGACCATCCTGTCCGACCCGGACGAGCACGGCGTCTTCCGGAAATCCAAGGACTTCGTCGGCGGGCTGAACATCGCCAGCGGCTTCTGCCTCGCCCCCGGCGGGGTGTACGTCGCCCAGCCGCCGTACCTCCTCTTCTACCCGGACAAGGACGAGGACGACGTTCCCGACGGCGACCCGGAAGTCCTCCTCACCGGGTTCGGGATGGACGACACGCACTCACTGGCCAACTCCCTCCAGTTCGGCCCCGACGGCTGGCTCTACGGGGCCGCCGGCAGCACCAGCACCAGCCGAATCAAGAACCCGGCGGACCCGTCGGCCCCGCCGGTCGAGTTCCAGCAGGGCCTGTGGCGGTATCACCCGAAGACGAAACGCTTCGAGCTGTTCAGCGAGGGCGGCGGGAACACCTACGGCCTCGACTTCGACCGCCACGGCCAAGCCATCGCCGGGACCAACTGGGGCGGGTTCGCCTGCCTCCACCAGTTCCCCGGGGCGTACTACGTCAAGGGGTTCGCCAAGCACGGCCCGCTGCACAACCCGCACGCCTACGGCTACTTCGACCACGTCCCGTACACCGGGTTCAAGGGCGGGCATGTCACCTGCGGCGGCGTCTTGTACGAGGCCGATGCCTACCCGCCGAGCTTCCGCGGCAAGTACGTCGCCGGCAA
This sequence comes from Gemmataceae bacterium, assembly GCA_019747685.1. Taxonomy (GTDB): domain Bacteria; phylum Planctomycetota; class Planctomycetia; order Gemmatales; family Gemmataceae; genus Urbifossiella. The sequence goes on along the minus strand of JAIEQN010000563.1, from coordinate 2,801 downwards.
TCTGCTGTCGAACGCCGTCCACTGGCACAACCTGGAGCCGGTCGGGGCGTCGTTCAAGGCCAGCCACGGCGGCGAACTCCTCGAAGCCCACGACACTTGGTTCCGGCCGGTCGACCTCACCATCGGCCCGGACGGCTGCGTCTACGTCGCCGACTGGTACGACCGCCGGGCCGCCCACCTCGACCCGGTCGACAACTGGGACCGGTCGAACGGCCGGGTCTACCGGGTCGAGTATAACGGCGGCCCGAAATACCCGACGTTCGACCTGCGGACGAAGATGCCGGCCGAGCTGGTCGAGCTGCTGAAGCACCCGAACGTCTGGTGGCGGCGGCAGGCCCGGGAGCTGCTGGCGGTCAAGGCAACGGACGCGAAGCGGGAGGAGCTGCGCCGCCGGGTAACGACGGGCACGGGGGTTGACGCCCTCGAAGCCCTGTGGGCCGTTCACGCCGCCGGCGGCACCGACCCGGCTTACCTCGCCGGGCTGTTCACCCACCCCGACGAGTCCGTCCGGGCCTGGGCTGTCCGGCTCGACGCGGACGGCGGCGGGGCCGGCCGGGCCGACCGCGACGACCTGCCCCCGCGGGTCGCGGCCGAACAGAGCCCGGTCGTGCTGGCCCAGTGGGCGTGTGCCGCCCGGCGGCTCGAACCCCGAACGGCCGAGCTGATCGTCCGCGAGCTGATCCTCAACCCGGCGGGTCAGGCCGACCCGCACCTCCCGCTGCTGGTCTGGTGGGCGGCCGATTCGGTGGTCGAGCGGCACCGGCAGGTCGGCCCCGCGCTGGCCGCCGGCCGCCGGGGTCCGGCCAACCCACTCGCCCTGACGACGGCCGAGCGGCTGGCCCGGCGGCTGGTCTTGTCCGACTTCCCGGACCGGTTCGAGCAACTCGGGCGGATGCTCGACCGCGCCGAGGAGTCTTATGGTGCCGCCGTGGTGCGGGGGATGGTCGCCGGGCTCCAGGGCCGGCGGGCCGAGCCGGTCACGGACACGGCCATCCTGGGGCCGCTCGCCCGCCTCCGGCAGGACCGGCCGCACGACCCGGACCTGCTCGAAGTCCTCGCCCGGTTCGGCGACTCGGAGGCGGCGGGCGAAGTCCGGCGGCGGGCGGCCGACGCCCGGGCCGCCGACGCCGACCGGCTCCGGTGGCTGGCCGTCCTCCGCCAGGTCGGCGGCCCGGCCGCCCAGGAGATCCACTGGGCCGCGTTCGCCGGGTCGAAGACGGATTCGTTCCGGACGGCCGTCCTCGGCGGGCTGGAGGCGTTCGACCACCCGGCCCCCGGCCGCCGGGTCCTGGCCGAGTACCCGACGTATTCGCCGGCCGTGAAGCGGCGAGCCGTGCAGTTCCTGCTCGCCCGGCCGGCGTGGGCGGTCGAACTCCTCAAGGCGTTCGACGCCGGCACCTTCCCGAAGGCCGACCTCACGGCCGACCACGCCCGCGCCGCCGTCGCCCTCGGCGACCCGGCCGTCACCGCCCTGGTCGAGAAGCACTTCGGCAAGGTCGCCCCGGCCACCGCCGGGGAGAAGCAGGCCCGGATCGCCTCGCTGGCTACCGCACTGGGCCGCATCCCGGGCCACCCGGCCAAGGGGAAGCCGCTGTTCGTGGAACACTGCGCGACCTGCCACAAGCTGCACGGGGAGGGCGGGGCGGTCGGCCCCGACCTGACCACCGCCGACCGGAAGAACCGCGGGTTGTTGCTGGCCCACGTCGTCGACCCGTCGGCCCTGATCCGCCCGGAGTACGTCGTGCAGTCGGTCACGACGGCGGACGGCCGCAAGCTCTCCGGGCTGGTGACGGATTCGGCCGGGGCGACCCTCACCCTGGTGAATGTGGTCAACGGCCAGCCGGTCAAGACCGTCCTGCCCAAGGCCGATGTCGAGTCGGTCGTGCCGTCGTCGGTGTCCCTGATGCCCGAGAAGCTGCTCGACACCCTGTCCGAGGCCGAGGTCGCCGACCTGTTCGCCTACCTGGCGTCGGACCCGCCGAAGGCGGGCGGGAAGAAGCTGACCGTCTGCCTCGTCTCCGGGTCGTTCGAGTACGACTCGGCCGAGTCGCTCGCGGCGTTCCAGAAGCACCTCGAAGCGAACTACCCGGTCACGTGTACCCGGGCGTTCGCCACCTCCGAGACCGAGATCACCGGCCTCGACAACCTGGCAACGGCCGACGCCGCGGTCTTCTTCACCCGCCGGCTCCGGCTGCCGGACGCCGAGCTGGCCAAGGTCAAGAAGTACGTCGAGGGCGGCAAGCCGGTCATCGGCGTCCGGACCGCCAGCCACGGGTTCCAGACCTGGCTGGAGATGGACAAGCTGGTCTTCGGCGGGAACTACCAGGGCCACTACGGCGTCCTACCGGGCTACGACGTGGCCGTCGCCGACGGGGCGAAGGACCACCCGATCCTGAAGGGCGTGGGGCCGCTCAAGGGGGTCGGCAGCCTGTACAAAAATCCGGGCCTCGCCGCGGACGTGATGGTCCTCCTGCGGGGGTCGATCCCGGCCGGCACCGAGCCGGTGGCGTGGGTCCGGGAGAAGGACGGCCGGCGGGCCTTCTACACCTCCCTCGGCCACCAGGACGACTTCAAGAACCCCGAGTTCATCCGGCTCCTGGTCAACGGGCTGGCCTGGTCGGCGAAGGCGGAGTGGAAGGCCGTGAAGTGACCGACGACGCGACACCACCCCCAACCCTCTCCCTCAAAGGGAGAGGGTGGCCGGCGGGCACGGCCGTGCCCGCCGGCCGGGTGAGGGGACGTGGGCGCTGTGCGTCCCCGCACCCGGCACCCGACGCGGAGCGGGGGGTGGCGCCCTCGAC
>JAIEQN010000920.1 GCA_019747685.1 Gemmataceae bacterium | reverse complement strand
GCTGACCACCGCCGGCCACCGGCTGCTGCTCCGCAAGTTCCCGCGGCGGACCAAGTTGGACCTCTTTTGAGCCCAGCCTGCGATTCACCGGGCTGACCACCGCCGGCCACCGGCTGCTGCTCCGCAAGTTCCCGCGGCGGACCAAGTTGGACCTCTTTTGAGCCCAGCAGGCTCGATCAAGCCGGGATTTGTTCGGCCGCGGCCGGGTTCGTCAGGCCGCAAACCGATTCGTCAGCCGTGGGGTGTGTGTCCGGGCTGGAACCATCCGGCCCGGCGCCCTGTTCGGGCGGGCCGGGAAGTCATAACCCCTAACTTGTGCTACTTCGCCGAATCGCCACCGACTCGCACCCCCAATGACCCCACCGGCCGGGTTCGCCACTTCCGCCGTTTCGTCGATCGGCACCTGGCACACGGACGGGCCGACCCCGGCCGCCGATGAGGCGGCCGTCCGTGCCGCCGTCGGCGACCTCCGGTCGCCGGTAGTCGTGGTGCGGGCGGCCGGCGGGTACGCGGTGGCGGCCGGCGGGGCGGTGACGCTCGGCCCCCGAGCGGGGGACGGGCTGCCGGTCGCCGCGTGGCTGCCGCCGCTGCACCCGTCCCAACTGGGCGATCCCACGTTCCGGGCCGACCACGGGCTGACCTACCCGTACCTGACCGGGGCGATGGCCAACGGGATCGGGTCGGCCGAGATCGTGGTCGAGATGGCCCGGGCCGGGATGCTCGGGAGCTTCGGGGCGGCCGGGCTGTCGCTCGAGCGCATCACCCAGGGCATCGACCGCATCCAGGCGGCCGTCGGCGGCCGGGCGTACTGCGTCAACCTGATCCACAGCCCGAACGAGCCGGCCCACGAGATGGCCACGGCCGACCTGCTGTTGAAGCGGGGGGTGCCGCTGGTCGAGGCGAGTGCGTACCTCGACCTGACCCCGGCCATCGTCCGCTACCGGGTCGCCGGGCTCGGGCCGGACGGCCGGCCGGGGAACCGGGTGATCGCCAAGATTTCCCGGGTCGAGGTGGCCACGAAGTTCCTCAGCCCGCCGCCGGAGCGGATCGTCAAGGAGCTGGTCGTCGCGGGGCACGTCACCGCCGACCAGGCGGCCCGGGCGACCCGGCACCCGGTGGCCGACGACATCACGGTGGAAGCCGACAGCGGCGGGCACACCGACAACCGCCCGGCCATCACCCTCCTGCCGACCATCCTGGCGTTACGCGACCGCTTGCAGGGGCAGTTCCGGTACGCGGCGGCCCCGCGGGTCGGGCTGGCCGGCGGGATCGCCACCCCGGCCAGCGTCGCGGGTGCCTTCGCGATGGGGGCGGCCTACGTCGTGACCGGGTCGGTCAACCAGGCGTGCGTCGAGTCGGGCAGCTCGGACCCCGTCCGCAAGATGCTGGCCGAGGCCGGGCAGGCGGACGTCATCATGGCCCCGGCCGCCGACATGTTCGAGATGGGGGTGAAGGTCCAGGTGCTGAAGCGGGGGACCATGTTCGCCATGCGGGCGGCCAAGCTGTACGAGCTGTACCGCCAGTACCCGGCGTGGGAGGCGATCCCGGAGGCCGACCGCGTCCAGGTGGAGAAGACCCACCTGCGGGCCCCGTTCGCGGAGGTGTGGGGCCAGACCCGGGACTTCTTCACCCGCCGCGACCCGACGCAGTTGGCCCGGGCGGAGGCCGACCCGCGGCACAAGATGGCCCTGGTGTTCCGCTGGTATCTGGGGCTGTCGAGCCGGTGGGCGAACGCCGGCGACCCGGCCCGGCAGCTCGACTACCAGGTCTGGTGCGGGCCGGCGATGGGGGCGTTCAACGAGTGGGCCAAGGGGTCGGTGCTGGAGGCCCCGGCGAACCGGACGGTGGTGGGGGTGGCCCTGAACCTCCTGTACGGGGCGTGCGTGGCCCTGCGGCGGCAGGCCCTCCGCCAGCAGGGGGTCGACCTACCGGACGGGTGCTTCCCTTTGGGGGCATTGCCCCGGGGCGAAGTCGAACGCCTCCTGGGTTGAGTTTCGAGTTTCGTGTCTGAAGTTTCGAGTTGCCCGGCATGGCCCTGGTGGACGGTCACGCGATGAGCCGAGAGGCGGACGTGGAACTCGAAACTCGAAACTCCGAAACTCGAAACTCGCCGCTGGCGATCGTCGGCCTCGGCTGCCTGTTCCCGAAGGCGGCCGGGCCGGGGTTCTACTGGGCCAACGTCAAGAACGGGGTCGACGGCGTCACCGAGGTGCCGGCGTCCCACTGGGACCCGGCCGACTACTTCGATGCCGACCCGAGGCGGCCGGACATGACCTACGCCCGGCGGGGCGGGTTCCTCGACCCGGTGTCGTTCCGGCCGATGGAGTTCGGCATCTCGCCGCGGGACATCGAGGCGACCGACACCAGCCAGCTCCTCGGGCTGGTGGCGGCGAAGCAGGCGCTGGAGGACGCCGGGATCGTCCTGGCGAGCGGGGGCCGTGAGGCCCCTGTTTCTTCCAACGAACAGGGGGCTGACGCCCCCCGCTCGCCCAAGTCGACCGACCGTGACCGGGTGTCGGTCATCCTCGGGGTGACGGGGACGCTGGAGCTGGTCATCCCGCTGGGGGCGCGGCTGGGCCATCCCAAGTGGAAGCGGGCGATGGCCGCCGCCGGGGTGCCGGCCGATGTCGCCGAAGACGCGGCCGAGCGGATCGCCGAGAGCTACGTCCCGTGGCAGGAGAACAGCTTCCCCGGGCTGCTCGGGAACGTGGTGGCCGGGCGGATCGCCAACAAGCTCGACCTCGGCGGGACCAACTGCGTCGTGGACGCGGCGTGCGCGTCGTCGCTGTCGGCGGTTAACCTCGCGGCCCTGGAACTCCAGGCCGGGCGGGCGGACGTGGCCGTCACCGGCGGGGTGGACACGTTCAACGACATCTTCATGTACATGTGCTTCAGCAAAACCCCGGCCCTGTCGCCGACCGGGGACGCGAAGCCGTTCGACGCGGCCGGGGACGGGACCATCCTCGGCGAGGGGCTGGGGGTCGTCGTCCTGAAGCGGCTGGCCGACGCCGAGCGGGACGGCGACACGGTCTACGCGGTCATCAAGGGGATCGGGTCGAGCAGCGACGGGAAGGGGAACGCGATCTACGCCCCGAGCGCGGCCGGGCAGGAGAAGTGCCTGCGGCGGGCCTACGCGGCGGCCGGGGTGTCGCCAGATACGGTGGAGTTGGTCGAGGCCCACGGGACCGGCACCAAGGTCGGCGACACGGTCGAGGCGACGGCGTTGGCGGCTGTTTACGGTGGCACAGGCCTCCCGGCCTGTGCAGAAGCAGCACAGGCCGGGAGGCCTGTGCCACCCAAGTCGCGGCCCTGGTGCGCGGTCGGGTCGGTGAAGTCGCAGATCGGGCACACCAAGGCGGCGGCCGGGGCGGCCAGCCTCATTAAGGCCGCGCTCGCGCTCCATCACAAGGTCCTGCCGCCGACGCTCAAGGTGGCGCAGCCGGTCGAGCCGCTGCGGGCGGCCGACTCGCCGTTCTACGTCAACACCCGGATGCGGCCGTGGCTGCCGCGGGCCGACCACCCCCGGCGGGCGGCCCTGTCGGCGTTCGGGTTCGGCGGGAGCAACTTCCACGCGGTGCTGGAGGAGTACCGCCCGGAGAAAGCCGCCCCCGACTGGGACGGGGCGGTCGAGGTGGTGGCCCTGTCGGCCGACTCGGCGGCCGACCTGGTCGCGGCGGTCGGGCGGCTACCGGCCGACGACTGGGACGCCTTCGCCCGGACGGCCGAGCAGTCCCGCGGCTCGTTCCGGGCCGACGCCCGGCACCGGCTCGGCTTCGCCGCCCACCGCACCCTCACCGACCTGCCGAAGCTGCTGGCCGGGGCGACGGCCAAGCTCCGGTCCGACCCCGAGTCGGCGTGGCACACGCCGGACGGCGTTCACTACGGCGTCGGCCCGGCGGCGGGGGAGCTGGCCGCGTTGTTTCCCGGGCAGGGGTCGCAGCAGGTCGGGATGCTCCGGGAACTGGCCTGCCTGTTCCCCGAGCTGCTCGACACCCTGGCGACGGCGAACGAGGTGGTCGGGGTCGGGGACGACGGCCGGCGGCTGTCGGACCGCGTTTACCCGCCGACGACGTTCGACTCGGACCGGGAGCGGGCCGACGACCGCGAGCTGAAGGACACCCGGCACGCCCAGCCGGCCCTCGGGGCGGTCGGCCTCGGGGCGTGGCGGGTGCTGCACGACCGGTTCGGGCTGGCCGCCGACGCCTTCGCCGGGCACAGCTACGGGGAGTTGGTCGCCCTGGCGGCGGCCGGGCGGTTCGGGGCCGCCGACCTGTTCGCCCTGTCCCGGCTCCGGGGCGACCTGATGGCCCGGCGGCGGGACGGCGACCCCGGGGCGATGCTGGCGGTGGTCGCCCCGCCGGCCGACGCCGAGCGGGTGTTGCGGGAGAACGGCTTGGGCCTGGTCGTCGCCAACCGCAACGCCCCCAAGCAGACCGTGTTGTCCGGTGCGACGGCCGATGTCGAGCGGGCCGAGGCGGCGTTCGCGGCGGCCGGGGTGAAGTCGGTCCGGCTGCCGGTGGCGGCGGCGTTCCACAGCCCGCTGGTGGCCGACGCCGCCGGGCCGCTCCGGGCCGCCCTGGACGGCGTCACCTTCGCCCCGGGGGCGGCCCCGGTGTACGCCAACACCACGGCGGCCCCGTACCCGGCCGACGCCGACGCGGCGAAGGATTTGTTGGCGAACCAACTGGCGAACCCGGTCGCCTTCGTGGACCAGGTGCGGGCGCTGGCCGCGGCCGGGGTGCGGACGTTCGTGGAGGTCGGCCCGGGGGCGGTGTTGACCCGACTCGTCGAGGCGATCCTGACCGACGCCGGCATTACCGACGCGGCGGCCGTCGCGCTCGATGCGTCGGGCGGGAGGCGGCCGGGGGTGCTGGACCTCGGGAGTCTGCTGGCCCGGCTGGCGGCCCGGGGCGTGCCGGTCCGGCTGACGGCCTGGGAGGAGGGCAGCCGGTGCCGACCGCCGGAGCCGGTGACCGCCCCCGGGCTGGTGGTGCCGATCTGCGGGGCGAACCACGTCAACCCCCGCGACCCGCGGCCGCCCCGGGCGGTGGTCCCGGACGCCGCCGTCGTGCCGTCGCCCCCCGCCTCCCACCGCCCGGCCGTGCCCTTGCCCCCGCCCGTGCCCGACTTCCGACCTCCACCGACGCCGGGGGCTCACACCCCCGGGCCGCTGATGAGCGGTTCCGCGAAGGGCCACCCGATGTCCGACCCCTCCGCCGCCGACCCGTCGGCCCTGGCCCAGGCCCTCCGGGCGACCCAGCAGAGCCTGGCCGCGGTCCAGCGGATGCAGGAGCAGACGGCCCAACTGCACCGGCAGTTCCTGGACGGCCAGGAGGCCGCCCAGCGGACCCTGCAGACGCTCGTCGAGCAGCAGCAGGCGCTGCTCTGGACCGGACTGGGGGCCGGCGCCCCGCTGCCGGTCGCCCTGCTTCCCGCCCCGGCGACCCCGCCCGCGGCCCCCGCCGTCCCGGTCTACCTCCCGCCGCCAGTCGTCACGTCGTCCCCGGCGGCTCACGCCCCCCGCCCGCCCGAGCCGGCCTCACCGCCCCCGGCTCCGACCGTTTCCGCCCCGCCCCCGGCCGCCGCCGGCAACCGGGCTACCGTCGAGGCTGCCCTGATCGAGGTCGTCGCCGAGAAGACGGGGTACCCGGCGGGGAGCCTGGGGCTCGGGCTGGCCCTGGACGCCGACCTGGGGGTGGACTCGATCAAGCGGGTGGAGATCCTGAGCGCCCTGCAGGACCGGCTGCCGGCCGCCCCGAGGGTCGGGCCCGAGCACCTCGGCCGGCTGCACACCCTCCAGGACGTGGCCGACTTCCTCGCCGGCCGGGCCGGCGGCCCGCCCGAGGCCCCGCCCACCGCCAAGATCGCCGTCCCGCCGCCGGCCCCGACACCGGCCGCCCCGGCCCCCGTCCCCCGGCCGCCCGCTCCGGCCGGCGACCGGATCGACCGGAGCATCCTCCAGGCGGTCGACCTCGACCCGGCCGCCCCCCGCCCGCGGGTCGCCCTGGCGGCCGGGGCCGAGGTCTGGGTAGTCGGCGAAGCGAACGCACTGACCGACGCCGTCGCCGCCGAACTGCGCCGCCGCGGCTATAGCCCCCGGGCTGGCGGGTGGTCGCCGGTCGGCGGGCTACCGGGGGCCGGGTCGCCGGCCGGGCTGGTCCTGCTCGCGCCGACCTCTCCCGGCCCGGACTCCGGGCTGAACCGGCTGGCCTTCGAGTGGCTGAAGTTGGCCGGCCCCGGGCTGCGGGCCGCCGGCCGGGCCGGCGGGGCGGCCTTC
>JAIEQN010000739.1 GCA_019747685.1 Gemmataceae bacterium | reverse complement strand
GACACCAGCGGCGCCCCCGCCAGGGGGACAGCCGCCATGCCCCGGGCACACACCCACACCACCACCCACACCGGCCTTACGGCCCCGGTAGCCCTACTATGTATGTAGTAGGGTTACCGGGGCCGCCGCGTTTTTATTATCTCGCCGTCCGATTACTCCTTACCATCCCATCGTGTTCATTACCCGTGAAAAACAAAGCACCCCAACCGTTCGGACCGGGGTGGGCTCTGATGCTGTATGTACAGCCCGGCGGGCTAAGCCCGCGGCATGCTGGCCGCCTTGCGGATCGCCTTCTGCCGCCGAACCTCCTGCCGCCGCCGGGCCTCGGACGGCTTCTCGTAGTACTCGTGGGCCCGCAGCTCGCCCTTCATGCCGCTCCGCTCGATCAGCTTCTTGAACCGCCGCAGGGCGGCCCCGATCGGCTCCCGGTCGTGAACCCGCATCCGCAACCCCATACGCTCTCCCGGCTGGCCACCGGTGGTGGCGGTTTCGGTGGTGGAACTCGTCCGTGTTCGGCCGACACCCCGCGGCCGGTCGACCAAGAGGCCGTCACGTCCGGCCCGGCGGGGCGGCCCGCGGTGTGTCCCGTCAGATAAGCATACCGCGGCCGGCCGCCGTTGGCTAGCGGGTTCCACCTTCCGTCCATCATCCGCCCGTCCCGCTGATGGCCTCCAAGCCGCGGCCGACCTCGGCGGCGTCGGTCGGCCGGACCGTGCGGGCCACTTCCCGACCGTCCCGCAGGAAGATCAGCGTCGGCCAGAGTTTGACCCGGTACGACCGGCCGAGCGGCCGGCCCGGGCCGTCGGCCACCTTGACGTGTCGGGCGGCCGGGAACTCGGCCAACGCCGACGCGATTAGCCCCCGCGCCCCTTGGCAGTAGCCGCACCAGTTCGCCCCGAACTCCAACACCGCCGGCCCGGCCCCGGCGTCGACCTCTTCGCGGGTCGGCCCGGGTTCTTGGTACTCGTCGTCGGGCATGGGGTGTCTCCAACGGTGTCGGGAATCCGGGTAGGTTCGGCAACCCCGATGCCGGCCCGGGCGGGCGGCACGTCAGTTGCCGAAACGCCCTGCCGCCGTCGTCCCGGGAGACCGTTGTGGTTGCCAGCCTGAACCGCCCCATCGTTACCGATTACCATCCGATCCGCAACCGCCCGGTGCTGCCCCTGGTCGTCCTGGCGTTGATGGCCGCGGCGGTCGTCGCCCGCGACCTAACGGCGGCCATCGTCATTCTGGCAGCGGCCGGGCTGGGCGGCCTAGTCCTGTGGCTGGCCGACGCCGCCTGGTCCGACCCTGCCGACGACGGCGATCGGCCAAGCTAACCGTTTCCGCCCCGCGCAGCTCGGTTCCCAACATGACGCTCTCCCGGCCGGGGGGCCGCCAAAGGACCGCCACATGACCGACATCCCGCCCGCCGACCAGCCCGTCCGCCACAAGCTCCAGGTCCACTTCGACGCCCACCACTGCCAGCCGACGGCCGACGAGCTGGCGGCCCTGGCCGACGGCCTCGACCCGCTCGCCCGGCAGGTCGGGAATTTCCCGGTGGCCGACTGCCGGGTCGTGATCGAGTACCGGTCCCGGTCGAACGAATACGCCGTCAAACTGTCCCTCCTGCTGCCGGGGGAAACCCTCGTCACCAGCGACCACGATCCGGTCCTGCACGCCGCGTTCGAGCGGGCCGTGACCCCGCTGGAGGAGCTGGTCAAGGCGTACAAGGAGCGGCTCGGCCAGGTGGACGACCGCCGCAAGCATGAGGCCGGGACCGTCCAGGACGTTACCCCGGACGTGCCGCTGGACGCGGCCGCCCTGGACGCGGCGGTGGCCGCCGGCGACTACCCGGCTTACCGGCTGGCGGCCGCCGGGTACGAGGACGCCCTGCGGGTCCGGGTCGGGCGGTGGGTGGAGCGGTACCCGGCCGTGCAGGCCCGGATGGGCAAGGGTCTGGAGACGGTCGACCTGGCCGAGGCGGTCTTCCTGGCCGCGTTCGAGGGGCACGACGCCCGCCCGCCGGGGGTCCGGTACGGGGAGTGGCTGGAGGGGCTGATCGACGGGGCGGTCAAGGCGTTCGAGCACCACCCGGACCGGGAGTTGGAGAACGTGAACATGGCCCGGGTGGCGGTCGCCGCCGGCCCGGTGGGCACCCCCTGACCCGCCCCCGAGGGCCACCCGATGAGGCTAACCGGGTTCGAGGCGATCGAGTTCGCCGAGCGGCACAACCTGCCGCTGAAGAAGCACGGCGACCCGGTGGACGGGCCGGCCCGGGACCTGTCGGTCGCCGAGGCCGAAGCCCTGGCCGACGGGGACGAGGGGCTGGTCTACCTGGACGTGCCCGACGACCAGTACCGGGACGCCGCCCCGGCGTCCTTCCAGCCGGACCGCTGACCCGACCGTTGGGGGCGACCGATGACGACCGACCCCGCGGCCGGCCGGACGGCCTTCGACGACACGGCCGCCCGCGTCCTCCTTCGGGACGGGTGCTCCGACGCCGAGCTGGGGCGGATTCCGCTGCTGCCCGCGGGGACGCGGCTGGAGCCGGGGGCGGTGTACGTCGACCTCCGCGACCCGACCCGGCAGGAGATCCGCGGCCGCGGCGACGCCGTCGGGTCGGGCGAGCTGGTCGTCCCGAAGGCCGCGGTGGGGGTCGAACTATGGGCCCGGCTGACCCGGCCGCCCGGCCCGGGCCAGACCGGAGGGTGAGATGTCGGACGGCGCCGTCTCCCGTCGGGAAGCCTTGGCCACCGGCGCGGTTCTGCTCGGTGGGGCGGCCGCCCAGCGGACCCCGGTGTACGTCCCGCCCCCGCCCGGCAAGAAGCCCGGCTGGGCCCTCGTCGGCCTCGGCAAACTGACCATCGAGGAACTGCTGCCGGCGTTCGCCAGGTGCGAGAAGAGCCGGGTGGCGGCCCTGGTCAGCGGCGTTCCGGAGAAGGCCAAGGCCCTCGCCGCACGGTACGGCGTCCCCGAGAAGCACATCTACGACTACGAGGCGTTCGACCGGGTCAAGGACAACCCGGACGTGGACGTGGTGTACGTCGTCCTGCCGAACAGCCTGCACGCCGAGTACACCGTCCGGGCGGCCAAGGCCGGCAAGCACGTCTTCTGCGAAAAGCCGATGGCCCCGACCACGAAGGAGTGCCGGGAGATGATCGCCGCCTGCCGGGCGGCGAACGTCCGCCTCATGATCGCCTACCGGCTGCACCACGAGCCGCACCACCTGCGGGCCACGGACCTGGCCCGGGGGAAGGAACTGGGCGTCCAACTGGTGATCGCCGACCTGACCCAGCAGGTCCCGCCGGGGACGTGGCGGACGGACCGGAAGATGGGCGGCGGGGGGCCGGTCCCGGACATCGGCATCTACTGCCTGAACGCGGCCCGCTACCTGACCGGCGAGGAGCCGGCCGCGGTCCGGGCGACGACCTTCACCCCGAAGGACGACCTGCGGTTCGGGGATGTCGAGCAGCGGTGCCTGTTCACCCTGTCGTTCCCGAGCGGCGCCCAGGCCAACTGCTCGTGCGACTACGGGCTGGACGACGTGAGCCAGTTCACCATGATCGGGCCGGACGGGTCGGCCCGGATGGACAACGCCTTCCGCTACCGCGGGCTCAAGATGACCGTCACCCAGCGGGGCGTACAGCGTGTGACGGAGCTGGCCCAGATCGACCAGTTCGCGGCCGAGATCGACCTCTTCTCGCAGTGCATCCTGGAGAACAAGCCGCACAAGACGCCGGGCGAACACGGGCTCCAAGACGTGACCGACATCGAGGCGATTTACGAGGCCGCCCGGAGCGGCCGGCCGGTGAAGCTGAACTCGTAGGGCGGAAGCCCGCCGGCGACGTAACCTCCGGCCGGGTCGGCCCGAATTGGTTTGGCGCGCCACACACCCCACGCCGAAAGCAATCAAACCGGTCGAACCGACCGCCTTCTGGCCTTCCGCCGGTCGGCTCTCATTGGTTTGGTTCGGCAACCCGCACACCCTGCGGCCGAACCAATGAACCCGGTCGGACTAACGCCCGTGAGCCGGTGAAGCCCCCGCGTGGGCCTGGCCCCGCCGGTGGCGGGCCTCCGCCCACCGGAGCTTCCACCCTGAAACGGTGGGTTGGGTGGCCGGGGCAGATTCCTCGGTGCGCCCGGGCGACGAGGCACCGGGGGGTCGGGGGCGCTGCCCCGGCCACCCACACAGTAAGACCGGACGCTGTACGACGAACGGCCCGCCTGACGAAGTCATCAGAACAGCGCCGGCTGGGCGGCGACCGGCCCCTCGGGCAGCAGGTCGTAGTGCCGGGCACATTCGGCCTCCCGGCCGCGGACCACCCGCCGGCCGGCCAACGCACCGGACGACTCGGTCACGACGGTGCACTGCCCGGTCGCCCCGTCCTGCTCGTAGTAGAGCACCACCCAGTCGTGCTCCCGGCCGGCCCGGTGGGCGGTGGCGGTGTTCGAGTACATGGCCCGATACCGCCGGCCCCCCTTGCGGGTCTTCAGCACCGGCAGCCACGCCTCCCCGGTCGGGTTGAACCGCCGCGGGGCCACCGTCGTCAACGCCCCCCGCGACGCTTGGTCCCGGTAGCTGGCGTCGACCGCCAGGATGTCCTCGACCGGCGGCGGGTCGGCAACCGGTCCGCCGACCGGCCGGCGGAACCGCCCGGCCAGGGCCTCCCGGATGCCCCGCAGCCGCTTCGGCCCCATCCCCGGGACCCGCCCGAGCCGGCCGTCGTAGGCGGCCCGCTCCAGCTCTTCGAGCGACTGCACGTTCAGGTCGTGGTGGATGCGGCGGGCCAGCCCCGGGCCGACCCCGGCGATGCTGGCGATCAGGTCTTCCGGCCGCTCCCCCAGCCCCTCGATCTGCAACATGTGCCCGGTGACCAGCAGTTCGGCTAGCGTGACCGAAAGCCGGTCGCCGATCCCGGGCAACTCCAGCAAGGCCCGCCGGCCGCCCTCGCGGAGGATGTCCGCGGCCGGCCGGGGCAGGGCCCGGACGGTGGCGGCGGCGGTCCGATACGCCTTCACCCGGAACGGGTTCTCGCCCCGGTCTTCCAACAGCTCGGCCGCCTGTTCCAACCGGCGGGCGGCGTCCTCGTTGCCGAGCGGCAGCCGGTCGGGGCGGGCGGGTAGCGCTCGCGCGACCATCTCCAACCCCCTTCGGTGTTCGTGTGTTCCGTAGCCAAGATTAGAGGGCGAGAAGCCGGCCCGGGGTTCGGGAAACGGGCGGTTCGGAGGCCGGCGAGCGGGGGCCGGTTGACCCCCGGTACTCGGGTTCGGGCAGGGGCAACTGGCCCCCGTCGGCCGGGCCGGGCGAGTCCAGTCCTTCACCTCCCCTGCAAGGGGGGGAGGTGAGCAAACGAGCGGCTCGATGGCCCGCTGACCGAGGTGCAACAGGGGCCCGACGGCCCCGCCCGCCCAGGCAATACGGTGCGAATTCCGGTCCGGGCGTATTTCTCGCGGGGCGTGAGCTAGAGTTCGGCGTTCCCCCCGCCGAAGGCACGAGGTGGTTGCCCGCATGTCGGTCCGAGTCGCACCGAATTGGTCGAGCGCCTGGTTGATCGTGCTCGGGTCGGCGGTCGGGTACTTCCTGACGGCCCGGCTCGGGTTGCTTCTGGCCCTCCCACCGGACCACAAGGTCGGGCCGGTCTGGCCGGCGGCGGGGGTGGCCCTGGCGGCCGCCCTGCTGGCCGGCCGGCGGGCCCTGTCCGGGGTCTGGGTCGGGGCGTTCTCGGCCAACCTGGCCGACGCCCTGCGGCCCGACATCCCCGTCTCGTTCGGCACCCACCTGCTCGTCTCGGCCGGGATCGCCACCGGGTCGACCCTCCAGGCGGCGGCCGGGGCGGTGCTGCTCCGCCGGTGGGCCGGCGGGGTGGGGGCGTTCGGCCGGGCCGGCGGGGTGTTCCGGTTCGTGGCGGTCGTCCCGGCCGCCTGCCTGATCGCGGCGACGGTCGGGACCGGGTGGGTGTGCGGCGGGGGGCTGGCCCCGTGGCCGGCGGCGGCCGGGGTGTGGGCGACGTGGTGGCTCGGGGACGCGGTCGGGATGCTGCTGGCCGTCCCGCTGGTGGTCGCGTGGGCCCGGCCCCGGGGGGCGGACGAGCCGGCCCGGACGGCCGAGGCGGCGGCCCTGGTAGTCGCCCTGGGGGTCGTTTCGGCCGGGGTGTTCGGCGGGCCGCCGGGGCTCGGGATGGCTGCCGGCCCGCTCGCCTACCTGACCGTCCCCGGGCTAGTCTGGGCGGCCGTCCGGCTCGGCCGGCGGGGGGCCGCGACCGGGCTGGCGCTGGTGGCCGCCGCCGCCGT
>JAIEQN010000296.1 GCA_019747685.1 Gemmataceae bacterium | reverse complement strand
GCCCGGCCGTTCGGCCCGCCGACCGCCCCGCCGCACGCCCCGCAGTCGTGGGCCGACTCGTGCGGGTTGTTCATGCTGTGCGACCCGTGCCCGACGATCACCGCCAGCCGGGAGAAGGTCCGGGTCAGCCCGGCCGACCGGAGCAGCCCCTCGGCGACGGCCGTCATCTCGGCCACGGTGTACCCGAGGTGGCCCCCGTCCGGGGCGGGCGGGTCGGCCGCCCGCTCCAGCTCCAGCCGGGTCCGGCCGGGGGCCTCGACCATCTCCCCGAACCGCCGGCGGAGCCGGGCGGCCAGCAGTGGGAACAGCACCCGGGCGACCAGCGGGACCGCGGCCAGCGCCCCGACCCCGGCCGACAGCACCGCCCCGGCGGCGAACGACCGGGTGCCGAGGTGGAACCGGGGGGTGACCGCCCCGACCGCCCGCCGGGCCTTCGTCCGCTGTCGGAATGCCGGCCGGTGGTCGTCCGGCACCTGCTCCTCGACCCAGTGGCCGGGGCGGACGACGATCGGGCGGAGCGGGACGTAGTGGGCCTCGGCCGCCCCCCGGTAGTGCATCGCCACCCCGTAGAACCCCGGGGCCCCGAACGTCTCGGCCCCGCGCACCACCGCCTGCTCGAACGGCCGGTCCTCGAAGGCGTGCAGGGTGTTGTGGTGGATGAAGACGGTGATCGGCCCCTGGGCCGGGAGGAGGTGGGCGGCGTGGTCGATGGCGCGGGCCAGCCGGTCGTGCGACGAGGTCCCGCCGGCCGGCTGGTGGGCGTCGGCGATCGGTTCTTTCAACACCAGTGACCCCGCGGGATCGGATCGTGGCCGGGGCGGACCGGACAGCCGCCGCCGTGCCAACCGGCGAGCTGGCGGGTGCCCAACGGCAACGGCCGGCACCCGGGCCCGGGGGCCGGGGACCCCCCTGACCGGCGGCCGCCGAACCGACCACCCGCCGCCCCGCTCGCCGCGGGCCGGCCCCGGGCTACAACGCCCGGTGGGGTCCTCGCCCGGCTGGGCTCGCGCATGTCCGCCGTCCGCCTCGGCTACCTCGGGCCGGTCGTCCTGATCGCCCTCTGCCTGGTCACCCTCTGCACCTTCACCGCCGTCTCCCTGTTCCACCAGCAGGCGGCCGTCAACCGGGTGCTGCGGGAGAACATCGACAGCCGGCGGGCGGCGGTCGAGCTGGAGGAGTGCCTGGCCGACCTGGTCGCCCTGGAGGACGCCCGGGTCGAGGCGGTGGCCGTCCTGCACGAGAGGGTCCGGAAGCACCTCGGGGACACCCGGGCGGCGGCCGACCAGCCGGAGGAGCAGGCCCTCCAGGCCCGGCTGGACGCGGCGTTCGCCGACTACCTCGGGCGGTGGGCGGGGCTTCCCCCGCCGACCGACCCCGGCCACGAGGCCGCCCGCCGGGCCGCCACCCGGTTCCTGGACGCCGAGGTCCTCGGCCCGTGCCGGGCGTTCGAGGAGTACAACACCGGCCGGATCGAGGCGTCGGCCGGGCACCACGAGCGGGTGCTCCGGCAGCTCGCCTGGGGGATGGCCGGGGTCGGGGCCCTGGGCGGGGTGGCCGGGGTGGTCCTCGGGTGGGGGGTGGCCCGGGGGCTGGCCCGGTCGATCCGCCGGCTCCGGGTCCAGGTCCGGGCGGCCGCCGGGAAGCTCGGCCCGGACCCGCCCGAGATCGTCCTGACCGAGGAGGGCGACTTCCACGACCTGCACGCCGAGGTCGACCGGCTGACCGACCGGATCGAGGAGACCGTCGCCGCCCTCCAGCAGCGGGAGCACGAGGTCTTGCGGGCCGAGCAGCTCGCCGCGGTCGGCCAGCTCGCCGCCGGGGTCGGGCACGAGGTCCGCAACCCGCTCACCTCGGTCAAGCTGCTCGTCCAGGCCGGGCTGGAGGACGGGGCCGGGCTGACCCCGGACGACCTGCGGCTGATCGAGTCCGAGGTGCGGCGGGTCGAGCGGTCGCTCGGGACGTTCCTCCAGTTCGCCCGCCCGCCCAAGGCCGAGCGGCGGCCGACCGACCTCGGCGAGGTCGTCCGCGGGGTGGCCGAGCTGCTCCGCGGCCGGGCCGAGAAGCAGCGGGTGGCCGTCCGGGTCGGGCTGCCGCCCGGGCCGCTCACCCTGACCGCCGACCCGGACCAGCTCCGGCAGGTGCTGGTGAACCTCGGGCTGAACGCCCTGGACGCGATGCCGGCGGGCGGAACCCTGTCGGTAACGGCCCGGGAGGGCCACGGCCGGGTGGCGGTCGAGGTGGCGGACACCGGACCGGGGCTGGCCAAGGCCATCCTGCCGCGGCTGTTCGAGCCGTTCGCCAGCACCAAGGAAACGGGGCTGGGCCTCGGGCTGGTGATCTCCAAGCGGGTCGTCGAGGACCACGGCGGGACGATCGCCGCGGCCAACCGGCCCGGGGGAGGCGCGACGTTCTTCGTCACGCTCCCAACAACGATGAGGGATGAACGATGAGCGATGATAACGAAGCCCGGCGACCTCCGGCAGCGGACCAAGCTGTTCGCGCTGCGGATCATCAGGCTGTACGGGTCGTTACCGACCACGACCGTGGCCCAAGTACTCGGTAAGCAGGTCCTCCGGTCCGGCACCTCAGTCGGGGCACACTACCGCGAGGCCCGCCGCGCCCGGTCGGACGCCGAGTTCGTAAGCAAGATGGAGGTCGGGCTTCAGGAGTTGGACGAGACCGAGTACTGGCTCGAACTCCTGATCGAGGGGGAGGTCGTCGCGGCCGACCGCCTCGGACCGCTCATTCGGGAAGCGAACGAGCTGATCGCGATGATGACCGCGAGCGTGAAGACGGTCAAAGCCCGCACCCGGTAAGCCTCCTGGTTTTCATTCATCGGTCATCGGTCATCACCCATCGTTCCTCCCATGCCAACCCTCCTGGTCGTCGACGACGAACCGGCCATCCGCCACGCCTTCCAGCGGGCGTTCCGGGACGGGGACATCGCCGTCCGCACCGCCGAGACGGCCGCCGAGGCGGTCGCCGCGGTCGAGCGCGACCGGCCCGACGTGGTCGTCCTCGATGTCCACCTGCCGGACGCCTCCGGGCTGGAGACGTTCCACCGGCTCAAGGCCGTCGACGCCCGCATCCCGGTCGTCCTCGTGACCGGCCACGGAACCACCGACCTGGCCATCGAGGCGATGAAGGAGGGGGCGTTCGACTACCTGCTCAAGCCGCTCGAGCTGGCCGACCTGCGGGAGCTGATCGGCCGGGCCGTCCGGTCGGCCCGGCGGATGACCGTCCCGGCCGCCCTCCCGGAGGACCCGCCACCGCCGGACGGGGGTGACGTGTTAGTCGGCCGGGTCCCGGCCATGCAGGAGGTGTACAAGGCGGTCGGCCGGGTCGCCGGCCAGGACGTGACCGTCCTGCTCCTGGGCGAGAGCGGGACCGGCAAGGAGCTGGTCGCCCGGGCCGTCTACCAGCACTCGGCCCGGGCCGACAAGCCGTTCGTGGCCATCAACTGCGGGGCCATCCCCGAGAACCTGGTCGAGAGCGAGCTGTTCGGGCACGAGCGGGGGGCGTTCACCGGGGCCGACCGGCGGCGGGTCGGCAAGTTCGAGCAGGCCCACGGCGGGACCGTCCTCCTGGACGAGGTCGGGGAGCTGCCGCCGGCCGCCCAGGTGAAGATGCTGCGGGTCCTCCAGGAGGGCCGGTTCGAGCGGGTCGGCGGGGAGGAGGCGGTCACGGCCGACGTGCGGGTGATCGCGGCCACCAACGCCGACCTGGAGAAAATGGCCGAGGACGGGCGGTTCCGCAAGGACCTGTTCTTCCGGCTGAACGTGTTCGCCATCCAGCTCCCGCCCTTGCGGGACCGGGGCGACGACCTCGCGCTGTTGGTCGACCACTTCGCCCGGCGGTACGCCCGGGAGTTCGGCCGGCCGGCCCCGGCGGTCGCCCCGGAAACCCTGGCCGCCCTCCGGGCCTACCCGTGGCCGGGGAACGTCCGGGAGTTGCAGAGCGTGCTGAAGCAGGCCCTGTTGCAAAACCGCGGGGCGGTACTGCTGCCCGAAGACCTGCCGCCGGCCGTCACCGGCAAGCCGGAGCCCGCCGGCCCGGCCGCCGGGGCGTTCGGCTGGGACGCCTTCGTGGCCGGGCGGATCGCCGCCGGGTCGGCCGACCTGTACGCCGAGGCCCTCGGGCTGATGGAGCGGGAGGTGCTGGTCCGGGTGCTCCGGCACACCGGCGGGAACCAGCTCCAGGCGGCGAAAATCCTGGGCATCACCCGGGGCAGCCTGCGGACGAAAATCCGGTCCCTCGGGATCAGCATCCGGAGCGAGGTCTGGTCGGACGACGACCAGGGTGACTCCGGATGAGTCAGGACCGGAGTCCACCGCGGAGGACGCGAAGGACGCAGAGGAGGACCGGGGGAAGACGAGAGAACCTGAACCCGGCGTTGTTTACCCTCGTTCGGTGTCTCCCTCCGCGGCCTCGGCGTCCTCCGCGGTGAACTCCGGTCCTCCGGGGCCTAGTCCCGGCACGGCCCTTGCCTAGGGGTGGCGGACACAGCGGGTCCGCCGCCCCCGAGGGCCGTCCGTGGCCGACCCCGCGAAGACTTCCGCCGCCCCGCCGCTGGCCCCGGGTCTGTTCGGCAACCTCCGGTTCGACGCCGTCGCCGGGTTCCTGGTCTTCCTGATCGCCATGCCGTTGTGCCTGGCCATCGCCCGGGCCAGCGGGTACCCGCCGATCGCCGGCATCTGGACCGCGGTGATCGGCGGCGTCCTGACCTCGTTCGTCAGCAACTCGCAGCTCACGATCAAGGGGCCGGCCGCCGGGCTGATCGTGATCGTGGTCGGGGCCGTGACCGAGCTGGGGGCCGAGTTCGCCACCCCGGACATGTCCGACGCCGACAAGGCCTTCCTCGGGTACAAGCTGGCCCTCGGGATCGGGGTGACGGCCGGCGTCATCCAAATCCTGTTCGGGCTGATCCGGGCCGGCCGGCTGGTCGACTTCTTCCCGCTCACCCCGGTCCACGGGATGCTGGCCTCGATCGGCCTCATCATCATCGTCAAGCAGGTGTACGAGGTCCTCGGGGCGGCCCCGGAGAAGGGGGCCGGGCCGCTCAAGCTGTGCGCCGACCTGCCGTTCAAGCTCGGCGGGCTGAACCCGGAGATCGCGGCCATCGGGCTGGTCAGCCTGCTCATCCTGTTCGGGCTGCCGCTGTTGGCCGGGCGGCTGCCGTGGCTGAAGAAGGTGCCGGCCCAGCTCGTCGTCCTGCTGGTGGCCATCGGCCTCGGGTCGGCCTACGTGTTCGACCTCGACCACGAGCACAAGTACCTGTTCCCCGGCCACTTCTCCAACGGCGACCTGTCGGACGCGGAGTACGCCGCCGGGCCGAAGTCCCGGGTCACCATCCCGGACGTGACGGCCGACCCGCCGGCCGCGTTCGCCGTCCCCGACTTCCGCGGGCTGGCGACCGGCACCGGGCTGCAATACCTGCTCCTGTTCACCCTGATCGGCAGCCTGGAGTCGCTGCTCAGCGCCAAGGCGATCGAGCTGCTCGACCCGTGGCGGCGGAAGACCGACTTCGACCGCGACCTCCTGGCCATCGGGCTGGCCAACACCTTGTCGTCGGCGGTCGGCGGGCTGCCGGTGATCTCCGAGATCGTCCGGTCGAAGGCGAACATCGACAACGGGGCCCGGACCCGGGTGGCCAACGCCTGCCACGGGCTGTTCCTGCTCGCCTTCGTGCTGTTGTTCCCGGGGCTGATCCACCAGATTCCCCTGGCCGCCCTCGGGGCGATGCTGGTCTATACCGGGTTCCGGCTGGCCAGCCCGCGGGAGTTCGTCCGCACCTACAAGGTCGGCAGCGAGCAGTTCGTCGTCTTCATCGGGACCATCCTCGTCACCCTGGGGACCGACCTGTTGATCGGGATCGGGGCCGGGATCGGGCTGAAGGTCCTGTTCCACCTGTGGCACGGGGCACCGCTGTCCGGGCTGCTCAGGGCCGACGTGGACGTGGTGCCGGGGGGCGACCGGGCGGTCGTCCTGGTGGTCCGCAAGGCGGCGGTGTTCAGCAACTGGCTGGGCTTGCGGAAGGCGATCGAGGCGGCCACCGACGGCCGGGACCGGGTGGCGGTGGACGTGTCCCGGGCCGGGCTGGTCGACCACAGCGTGATGGAGAAGCTGCACGAGCTGGAGGCCGAGTTCGCCGAGCGGGGCCAGGTGTTGGAGGTCATCGGGCTGGAGCTGCTGACCCCGCTGGCGGCCCACCCGCTGGCGGCCCGCAAGGGCGGGCGGGCGGCCGACCAAGTCCCGACGGCGGC